>NZ_RQFY01000012.1:0-300000 GCF_004769555.1 Leptospira koniambonensis
TGGTGGTAACAACGCCAATAGAGCATCTCTAATAAAGATGCTCTGCATGAACATCCATACAATGATGATCAGCAAACAGCTCAATTCACAGTTATATTCTATTGTTGAAGTTTATGAAAAAGCCAGAGTGATTAGCTCTGGCTTTTTTGTTTTTACGAAAATGGTTTGGGCTTTATAAAGATTTGTTAAAATTAGTCAAATAACAGGCTTTAAAGTGTCTATTCCTACTTACGATAATTTATTAAATCCAGCATTACAGGCGTTTCATAATCTAGGAGGATCTGCCTCCATCGATGAATTGGAAGAAGAGGTTGCAAAACTTCTTAATTTATCGGATGCCGATTTGAATGAGCTCATGGAAAACCAATCTAGGTCTCGTTTCAATTATCGCCTTGCATGGGCGCGAAATTATCTGAAAAACTATGGATTACTTGAAAATACGGCGAGGGGTATATGGGCTCTTACACAAGCAGGAAGGGATACCAAGAAGATCGATCGTCTTGCTGTAGTACAGAAAGTTCGAGAAAAATTTCGTATTAAAGAAGATTTTGAATCTAATAGTGAGATCGACGAATTAGAATCGGAAGAAAATATTCCATGGCAAGAAGAATTGCTGAGTTTGTTAAAACAAATGAAACCTGACGCTTTTGAAAGGCTTTGCCAACGGATATTACGAGAATCTGGATTCGTTAATGTAGAGATTACTGGTCGTTCTGGTGATGGCGGCATTGATGGTCGCGGAGTAGTCCGTCTAGGAGGACTACTTTCTTTTCATGTTTATTTTCAGTGTAAGAGATACAAAGACGTCGTTAATCCTTCAGTGGTCCGTGATTTTCGTGGAGCTATGTCTGGCAGGGCGGATAAAGGTCTAATCATTACTACGGGTCGATTTACTCCCGAAGCAAAAAGGGAGGCTCTAAGGGATGGGGCAATTCCTTTAGATTTAATTGATGGCCAAGAATTAGTTACAAAACTAAAAGAACTTCGTTTGGGCGTGTTAGTCAAAGAGAGAATAGTCGAAGACGTTACCATCGAAAAAGAATGGTTTCTCGGATTGTGAAATAGCGGAGTTTTATGATTCGGGACTTTCTTCTCCGAAATCATCTTCGAAATTATAAAAAAGCTGCTTTTTTTGCTCATATTCTTGTTCGTACCATTCAGGCAAAACTTGGAAATGCGGATCTTCAGTTAAATACGGAATCATAAAAGGTTTACCCGCGCTTAACAAGAATTCCCTGCAATAGGCATTCAAGTCTGAGGTTTCGCAATGATTTAAGTAAAGCTTCATTAAAGAGTTTAGTCTATTTTCTTTTGCTTTATCATTCTTAATCCAAAGAATTGGATAAGGCCTCTGATTAAGTACTCCTTTCAAAATCTGAGGCTCTTCTAAATGAAACTTAAAAAATGTCGATGAAGTCTCAGCTAATAGAATTAATAGTTCTACTGAAATTATGAATTTGAGTTCGCTTGCATATTTGCCAATTCGAAAGCCGATATCCATTTGTGGGCCGATGAAATCCATTACATTCTTCGAATTTGTCTCAGTTGCAAATTCTGCATTAATTACGGGGAATCCTGCAACCCATGCGCTCCCTTTTAAGGATAATGATTCTTCACGGATTGATGTTGAGTAATCAAAAACAGTAGAGGCGAATGCTTTTACAATCTCCTGAGCTTCTTCATGTTTTTTGATTTCTGCCTTAAAGATAATTTCGTCTCCCAGAGATTTCCAGACTTCGGGCTTGTACGAATTGGGACTTCTTACTTCTTCTAATTTTCGTAAAAAAGATGTCGGAAAATCTTTGTAGAAAGTAGTAAAAAAACGTAACCAAGCATTCTGAGTTTTTGATTTATTCTTATACTCAGTGGATCCGACGATATCGGCGGAAAGAAATAATACGATTTTACGTTCTAAGAAGGGAGTCGTATCTGACATCAACTGCCTTTCTTGAGACCAAAAAATGAGCCGCTACAAAGTCCAAATCGTTATTATATCTTTTTAAGGTATTTAGAAATTCTTCCTGTGGCATTAGAAAAGCTGCCGCAAACCAATTTGCCTGCCATTCGGTTTTTGTAGATCCACGTCTAGCAGCTTGGATTCGAATTCTACCTTCATCCGAGTGGAGAAAATAATGTCCTAATTCGTGAGCTAAAGTAAATCGGTTCCGGAGCGGGCTCGAGAAATTTGATAGAAAAATGAAGAAATCATTAGGTCCATTTACGCAGATAGAGCCATCCTGGGTTTCTAACCATTTCTGCACGGAAACATAGTGTATTTTTCCGCCTAAATTTTTAATGATCGGTTCGATTTCTCCCCCAGCAACTAGTCCTAACTCTTGTCCTTTTTTTTCAGCGAGTAGGAATATTTGTTTCTGCGTTAAGATAGATGGCGTTGCGGCTGAATATGAACTATTCATATGTTTACTATACTTCTTTCTGTACTTTCGTCAATAAAATTCACGCGAAATATTAAACTTTTTCAGAAAATTTCAATGCGACATAATGTGACTGACAAATTCGCTTAGTAAAGGATATTTTAAACTGTTAATGAAATTTGTCCTATTCGATAAAGTAACTTAATTATTTCGAATACCAGTACGTTCGGGAATCATAATTATCAAATTAAATAATTTCGGAGTAGAATGAATAATTTTCGAGAAAAGGCGAATTTCCTTTGGTCAATTGCAGATTTATTAAGAGGCCATTATAAACAAGCTGATTACGGAAAAGTAATTTTGCCGTTAACAGTTCTTAGACGATTGGATTTTGTATTAGAGCCTACTAAACAGAAAGTGATCGAAGCGTATGAGGCTAATAAATCGAAAAAGCCGGAAGTAGTGGAACAGCTTTTGAACAATGTAGCCAAACTTAAGTTTCATAATCGGAGTAAATTCGATTTTAATAAACTAGCCGCTGAGCCAAAAAGTATTGCAGCGAATTTTAAAAATTATTTGAAAGAGTTCTCTCAAGGAGGGCAGGAAATTATCGAGTATTTCGGTTTGAAAGAGCAGATCAAAAAGTTAGATGAGTATGATCTGCTCTACCTGGTAATAAAAGAATTTGCGGATGCTGGAAAAATATTTAAAAATGTTACTACCTTAGAAATGGGATACATTTTTGAGGAGCTGATCCGGAAATTTGCAGAACTCAGTAATGAAACTGCAGGAGAACATTTTACTCCCCGGGAAGTCATTCAGTTGATGGTAGACATTTTGTTTGTGGACGATCAGGAAAACCTTACTAAAGAGGGAATCGTTCGTACTCTATACGACCCGGCCTGCGGAACTGGTGGTATGCTTTCTGTTGCTGAGGAATATATTCTAAATTTGAATCCGAATGCGAAACTGGAGGTATTCGGTCAGGAACTTAATGCGGAATCTTATGCGATTTGCAAATCGGATTTACTGATCAAAGGACAAAATCCTACGAATATCAAGTTCGGGAATTCATTTACTCAAGACGGGCTGTCAAAAGAAAAATTCGATTACATGCTAAGTAATCCTCCATTCGGAGTGGATTGGAAAAAAGCAAAAACTTTCGTCGAGAATGAAAAGAATAATCTTGGTTGGGATGGAAGATTCGGCGCTGGCCTTCCTTCTATCAGTGACGGTTCCTTTCTTTTTTTGCAGCATATGATTTCTAAGATGAAAGAAAGCAAGGACGGCGGAAGTCGGATTGGGATCGTCTTCAACGGTTCTCCGTTGTTCAGCGGAGGAGCTGGAAGCGGACCGAGCGAGATTCGAAAATGGATCATCTCGAATGATATGCTGGAGGCGATCGTTGCATTACCAGATCAACTATTCTATAATACGGGGATTTCAACGTATATTTGGGTCGTGACAGATCGGAAATCCAAAAAAAGACAAGGCAAAGTGCAGCTGATAAATGCGACAGGCGCGGAGATGGAGGATAAAGGCAATCCTTTCTATCGTAAGATGCTTCGCAGTCTCGGAAACAAGCGGAAAGAGATTCACGAGGATGCAATTTCATTCATTACAAAAATTTACGGATCCTTCAGAGAAGGTCCTTATTGCAAAATTTTTAATAATGAAGAGTTTGGATACTACCGTATCACCGTCGAAAGACCAAAACTGGACGATCAAGGAAAACCAATCTTAGATAAGAAAGGAAATCCGGTCCCGGATGCTGATCTTAGAGATTTTGAAAATATTCCCCTCACTCAAGATATTGAAGAATATTTTGTGAAAGAAGTAATTCCTCATATTCCAGATGCTTGGATCGATTCTGAAAAAACAAAAATCGGATACGAGATCAATTTTACGAAATATTTCTATCAGTACAAACCTTTGCGAAGTTTGGAAGAAATCCGTCAGGATATTTTAGCCTTGGAAAAGGAAACCTTGGGAATGATCGAAGGTATTATCGAAACATGAAACGTTACGAGAAATACAAGGATTCAGGAGTAGAATGGATAGGGGAGATTCCTGAAGGATGGGAAGTTCAAAAGGGTCAATCACTTTTTAATATTGCTAAAGAGGTTATAAGTAAAGGGCAGTTGGATAATTTCTTCGTTTACCATTACAGTATCCCTTCTGTTCAGAATACGAATGACGCTTATTATGAGGATGGTAAAGGCATTGATAGCGATAAGTTTACAGTATTTGGAGATGAGTTGCTCTATTCAAAACTAAACCCCCGAAAAGAGACTGTTGTAATAACAAAAAAAAGGAATGCGTTACAGGTTTGTTCGACAGAATTCTTAGTAATAAAGCCGCTAAAATTTAATTTGAAATTCGCATTCCACTTATTTAAATCTCATTTTTTGAAAGAAGAAATTTGTTCGACTGTTCAATCCGCAACAAAGAGTCATCAACGCGCGAACCCAGGTGAAATACATCGTATGTATTATCCGCTTCCCCCCCTTTCCGAACAAACCATCATTGCTGACTATCTAGACCAAAAAACATCTCAGATCGATAACTTGATTGAAGGCAAGAAACGCCTTATGGAGCTTCTGCAGGAAGAACGGACTGCAATCATCAATCAGGCTGTCACCAAGGGTTTGGATCCGAATGTAAAATTTAAGGATAGTGGGATCGACTGGCTGGGAGAGATTCCGGAAGGATGGGAAGTAAAGAAGTTACGATATTTAAGTAAAATTTATACTGGATCTAAGAATACAGAGGATCGAGTTGAAAATGGTGAATATCCCTTTTTTGTTAGATCACAAACAGTTGAACACATAAATACGTATAGTTTTGATGGGGAAGCAATTTTAACGGCTGGCGATGGTGTTGGAGTTGGAAAAGTATTTCATTACCACAATGGAAAATTTGATTTTCATCAGCGGGTTTATGCAATTGTTCAAATAAGTGAGATTTACGGGAGTCTCTTGTTTCACTACATTAGCAATTGCCTTAGTAAGGAGTTATACAGATGGAATGCTAAATCAACAGTTGATAGCTTACGTTTACCACTGTTTCAAAATTTTCCAGTTGCATTTTCTCAAAGCCCGTCTGAACAAAAAAAGATTTCTGACTTCATTCAAAAGGAAACTGCGCGCATTCGAAGAGTGTCGGAGGCAATCAATCACGAGATCGAACTGCTCCAAGAATATCGAAACGCTTTGATCAGTGAGGTTGTAACAGGGAAGGTAAAAGTGGTATGACTCTATGTGCAGCGTGGATTCGAGATACCGGTGATTCTGAGGAACTCATATTCTGCACAGATAGCACATTGACCGGTGGCGAAAAATGGAACCACGGTGTGAAGCTCTTTGAGCTCCCTAGGAAGGACTGCCTAATTTGTTTTGCTGGAGAAACTTATCGGGCTTACCCTTTAATCCTAAATTTAATTTCTGCTCTCAAACATGACAGGAAACTAAATGATTCGATGCTTGATATCCACGATGTTCTCCATCGAGTCGTTGAAAATTTTACCGAGTTGGTAAATTCCATCTTTGATCTTCCCTCCGGAGATAATCAAAATATAGGAGCCGAAGCGAAATTTTTATTTGGAGGCTGGAGTTGGAAGGATAGTAAATTTAGAGTCTGGCGTTTGGATTATAACCCAGGAATCAAAGCATTTATTTCCATCGAAGAATTATTGGGAAAGATAGGAAAAATTACTTTTATAGGAGATCCGGAAGAAACCGAACCAGGGATTAATATACCCGAGATTGCATTAGCTAAACTAAAAGAAATCCGAACGAATACGGACAGTTTTGATGGTAAGATTGGCATGGAACCGATGGAGGTGATTGTGAAAATGTGCAGGGACTCTGCTGTTCGGGAAGTTGACGGTGCTCTGCAGATTGGAAAAATTTATAAATCAGGTACGAATGAATTTTTCGGAATTTGTTGGCCATCCGTTATTAATGGAAAGCATACGTTTCTAGGTAAAAATTATGATCTTTTTACGAAACCCACTGTAAAATACTTTGATCCGGATAGTTGTGAGATACTTGAGGAAGAGTTGCCTACTAGGCTTCCCTCATTGGAAGATTTCGAGAAAAATGAAAGCTTCGAATTTATTCTGAACGCTTATTCCGGAGAAGAAAATGAATTGCGTAGCAATCTTTCCGAACCAGAAAGAAATAAATTAATATCTATATTTAAAGAATATTCGTATAAAAAGTTTTTGGATAATCTTACCGAATCTCAGAATGGAGAATATGATTGAAATATTTTTTAATCAATCCTAATGACTATGCGAATTATATGGAAGGCTGGTATAGCATAACATGAGTTCGTCCATCCATAAGGAATCTACGTTTGAGGAATCTATCGTTGAACATCTTATATCAACAGGTTGGATTTTCGGGATTTCAAATACTTTTGACAGAGAACTTGCCCTGGATAAAGTCAATGTTTTATCTTTCGTAAAGGATTCTCAGCCGAAAGAGTGGGATAAACTAACAAAGTATTACCAGGAAGATACAGAAAATAAATTCTTCCAAAGACTCTATCGAGAACTTGATTTACGGGGGATGCTTGACGTCATTCGTCACGGAATCGTAGATAGTGGGATCCGTTTCCAATTGGCTTACTTCAAACCTGACAGCCAGCTAAATCAGGATGCATGGAAGGCATATCGGAATAATCGACTTTCAGTTGCCCGCCAATTGTTTTATTCCAGCAAAAACCAAAATAGCATAGATCTGTTATTATCTTTGAATGGCTTACCATTGGCAACGATAGAGCTAAAGAATCCTTTTACAGGACAAACTGTTGAAGATGCAAAAAGGCAATACCGAGAGGATAGAGATCCGCGAGAACTATTATTTGCTTATAAAAAACGATGTGTCGTACATTTTGCCGTCGATCCGGACGAAATATATTTAACGACCAAACTCTCTGGAAAAGATACAGAATTTTTACCGTTCAATCGTGGATATGAAAAAGGGTGCGGAAATCCTCCCAACCCGAATGGTTATAAGACTTCTTATTTTTGGGAGGATCTCCTAAGACCTGATAGTTGGATGGAAATTTTGGGCTCCTTCTTGCATATGAAAAAGGAAGAGGTTGTGATAGGCGGCAGGAAAACTTTTAAGGAATCTACTTTATTTCCCCGCTACCACCAAATAGATGTAGTCCGTAGGCTTGCAGGCGATGCAGAGCAAAGTGGTCCAGGAAAGAATTATCTGATCCAACATTCTGCTGGAAGTGGAAAATCAAATTCGATTGCTTGGTTGGCTTATCGTCTAGGTAGCTTATTCGATGCGGATGATCGAAGGATTTTTCATTCGGTTCTTGTCATAACGGATAGAAGAGTCTTAGATTTCCAGTTGCAGGATACTATATATCAATTTGAACATAAACAGGGAGTGGTCCAGAAAATCGATGACGACTCTAAACAATTGGCCTCTGCGATTAAATCAGGGACAAATATTATTATCACGACCCTGCAGAAGTTTCCCTACGCTTTAAATCATATCTCTGAAGTTCCGGATCGGAATTATGCTGTTATCATTGACGAAGCTCATAGTAGTCAAGGAGGCGAGGCAAGCCGTAAAATGGTCGAGCTTTTAGCCGGAAAATCGGTTAGCTTACAGGAAGCAGAAGAAATAGAAGGAGAGGTCGAAAACTCAGAGCCAGACGAAGAAGATTCAATCCGCGAGATTATTCGAAAACGCGGAATACAGAAAAATTTGAGTATTTTTGCCTTCACTGCGACCCCAAAACAACAGACCTTGGAGGTCTTTGGAACCAAAGACGAAGAAGGTAGGCCGATTCCTTTTCATCTTTATTCGATGAAACAAGCGATTGAGGAACATTTTATTCTGGATGTTCTGCGTAACTATACCTCATACAAAGAATATTATAAAATTTCTAAATCGATTACAGATGATCCGGAGCTTAACAAAAAAAAGGCATTACGCGCTATTGGTCGATTTGCCTCACTACATCCTTATAATCTTTCGCAAAAAACGGAAGTGATTGTGGAACATTTTCGTTCCGTGGTTATTGGAAAAATCGGCGGTCGTGCCAGGGCAATGGTTGTCACGGCTTCTCGACAGCATGCATACGAATATTACTTATCTTTTATGAAATACCTGAAAGATAAAGGATATTCTGATATCATTCCGGTTGTCGCTTTTTCAGGTGAGCTTGCCCATAATTCCCTTTCTGAAAAAGTGAGCGAAGCTTCTCTAAATCAGTTTAAGGAGCAAGAGCTCCCTCGGAAATTTGCTGAGAACAACCAATTCAAATTTCTAATTGTCGCGGACAAGTATCAAACGGGATTTGATCAACCGTTACTCCATACTATGTATGTGGATAAAAAACTTTCAGGAGTTAAAGCAGTTCAGACCCTTTCGCGTTTGAATCGAATTTATCCGGGAAAGCAAGATACATTTGTTCTTGATTTTGCAAATGATAGGGAAGGAATCCTCAAGTCTTTCCAGCCCTATTATACATTAACATCAATGCAAGAGTCAACAGATCCTAATCGATTATTCGATTTAAAGGCTAAATTGGACAAAATGAGTATTTATTATCAAATGGAAGTGGACAGCTTTGCAAAAGTCTTTTATAAGCCGGGCGTAAGTTTAGCAAAAGCCCAGAGCAAACTATATTCATTTGTGGATCCAGGAGTGGATCGTTATGCCCGTCGAACAGAAGAGGAACAAGATGAATTTAAGAAAAGCTTGAATAGTTTTATCGAGCTTTATTCTTTCCTTTCTCAAATTATGCCATTTCAAGATATAGGCTTGGAAAAACTGTATACTTTTGGTAGATTCCTTTCTATTAAATTACCGAAACAAAATTATTCGGAACGACTCCAACTTGACGATGATATAGCTCTGGAATACTACCGCTTAAGAAAGGTGGCCGAAGCAGATTTAGTATTAGAAATTCAAGGAGTTTCCTATTTAGACCCAATAGTAGAACCTTCGACCAAAAAGGACAAACAAGAAAAAGCCAAACTATCGGACATTATTCTAATTTTGAATGAACGATATGGAATGGAGCTTAATGAGGCAGATTCGTTTAATCTTAGTCAAATCGAAGAGGATTGCATTCAGGACGCGCAACTTAGGTTACGAGCTCGGAATAATTCGATAGAGAATTATAAATTTGCGCTTAAAGAAATTTTTATGGAAAAAATATTGGAGCGCATCAATAGAAACAACGGCGTTTTTGAGAAAATTCTTGAAAATCCTGAAATAACTAAATATCTAATCGATCAATTTACTGAACGAACATATGCTCGATTCAACGAAAAAGCGGATTAGAAAGAATGCCCTTCTTCTCTCATTTTAAGAACGAAGGTAAAGTTACTTAGAACATTCCCCCGCGTTAGGGATACGTAGGACGCGAAGCGGACCCCGCAGCCGAAGGCGAGGAGTCCGAAGCGAAGCGCAGTCCGTAGTAGCCCGACCACACCATATTAGAGAAAGTTTGCTTAGAAATAGGGAGAGAGTGTGGGAACGTCCAGCTCTTTGTTTTTGAAAATCTTTATACACCGACGGTTGTTTAAACCGATATAGAATCTTCTTGCCTTCAAAATTCCCCCATAAACTGCCTTGCTTTTCTTAGCTGATCGAACATATCTTGATCGCAAAAGGTGTGCGGATGGAAGCTATACAAAAAGACACTAAGTTAGAATCGGGAAAAACTTCCCTTTGGAAGGAATTAAAAAAAGCGCTCGCTGGCTCGGAAGCGGATTATACACAAATTTCACTTGGTAAGGCAGTTTTTTTACTCTCTGTTCCAATGGTTTTGGAATTGGTCATGGAGTCTGCATTTGCGGTCGTTGACATTTATTTTGTGGGAGCTTTGGGTCCTTCTGCAGTTGCAGCGGTTGGGCTTACGGAAACATATTTGTTCCTTCTTTATTCTCTCGCGATCGGAATGTCGACTGCTGTGACCGCAATTATTGCAAGAAGGATCGGAGAAGGAGACAAGGAACAAGCTGGGATTGCAGCAGTTCAATCTGTTTTTCTTTCCATACTTGTTTCGTTACCATTTGCTGTCTTCGGAGTTTGGTTTGCGAAAGATCTTCTTATACTCATGGGTGGTGATCCTTGGGTTGTAGAGCATGGATCTCGTTACACTCAATGGATCTTTGGTGGAAATATAGTAATCGTACTTTTGTTTGGGCTCAATGCGGTTTTTAGAGGCGCAGGTGATGCAGCTATCGCAATGAGAGTATTATGGATTTCTAATGGTCTTAATATGATCTTGGATCCAATCTTTATCTTTGGCTTTGGTCCAGTCCCTGCCATGGGTATTGAAGGTGCTGCCATTGCTACGAATATAGGAAGAGGAGTAGGCGTTCTTTTCCAGGTTTATCTGCTTCTTAAAGGTGGAAATCATATTAGGGTGCTTCGTTCTCAGATCAGTATTCACTGGGAAATCATTTCGGATATAGTTCGTACTTCTATCGGCGGGATCGGACAAACTATTATAGGAATGACTTCTTGGATCTTTCTTGTGAGAATTATTTCCGAATTCGGAAGTGAGGCAGTAGCAGGTGCAACGATCGCTCTTAGGATTATGATGTTTACTCTGATGCCTTCTTGGGGAATGTCGAATGCTGTTGCAACTTTAGTTGGTCAGAATTTAGGAGCTGGGAGACCCGATCGTGCTGAAAAATCCGTTTGGATTGTTGGAATATGGAATATGGTCTTTCTGATCGGAGTTTCCATCTGCTATTTTATTTTCAGAGAATCTCTTGTGTCCATTTTTACTGATGATCCAAAAGTGATCTCTATCGGTTCTGAATGGTTGGGTATTGTATCTTATTCATACTTTGTATATGCTTGGTGGATGGTTAGTGTTCAGGCATTTAATGGTGCTGGAGATACTATGACTCCTACATTAATCAACCTGGTCTTCTTTTGGATGTTCCAAATTCCATTCGCTTATGTTTTGGCGAAGGTTCTTTCATTTGGATACTCTGGAGTATTTTGGGCAAGTATGATCACTGAAACTTCTGTGGGATTGTTCACTCTTTGGTTATTCCGAAAAGGTGGATGGAAAACTTCGAAGGTTTGATTTTTGAAGATTCTAATATCTTTGTAGTGTGTGAAACTGTAACGGCGACCGGCTTGTTCGCTAATCTGCCGTTACAGTCACCGTCTGAGTTGTCGAAACGGTTACATTTATGACACCGATAATTTGTCCTGGTTTTATGCCAGGAAACCATACGTCATATACATTATTCATAACTCTATAAACTACTCGAGCTTTTCCAGGAGTTGAACCGCTAATATTAAAACTATCTGAGTAGTTGGGAAAACAATCATCCATGTCAATCCTGTCCCAAAAACTACTTGAGCCATCTGAAACTGTAATATTTACACCTTCTTTACTTCCAAGGAAGCTTATATTTACTACATTACAACCTGGTCCGTATGGAAGAGTACCTGAAACCGAGTAACTTCCGCTAGTCCCTGCTGTAAAGATTACCGGTTCGCTTGGGAAGCTCATCCAACTGATGGGCTCCACGTTTAACGGAGGTAGATCGTTTGATCCTAATAATGTGAGCAGGGGAGATAAATCTGTCTCGTCGCTTTTTACTTGTTTTTCGTATGAATCGAAAAGTAAGTAAGTTCCGCATTGGACTTGTAAGAATATAAGTAAGATAGGAAAAAGAATAGACGCGCGTTTCACTTTTAATTTCCAGAATAGGCCATAGCTTAACATTATCGACTATTTGATGCAAGGTGGATTTTTGAATTTAATAAAACTTATGTATAACTTTGGAAACGAAGCAATTCTGTTCTTACAAGAAATTTCCTATACTTGGGCTGCTTTATTGTTCTTGGTTGAAAATCTTCTGATATTCACTTGTTCCGTATATTTCGGAGATCTGTTAGCTAAACGTTATACCCATCGCCGTATCGTTCCGGTTCCTCTTAAAATCGAAGCTAAAGAGATCCTATTTGCGACCTCTACCATCCTCCTTAATACTGTTGTTACGTTATTCGGTCTATGGCTTTGGAGAACGGGTTCTATTCAATTTAGGACCGATATAGACATTTTCGCGTTACTCGATATTTTGATCCTTCTTCTCGTCATGGATGCGGGCATGTATTTGCTGCATAGGATAGCCCATATTCGATTTATTTATAAGTTTGCTCATAAAACTCATCATAGATACGATAAACCTCGCCCTCTGACTCTATTTGTTCTGAATCCTCTAGAAGCTCTTGGATTTGGAACTCTTTGGTTATTGGTTCTTTGTATTTATGATTTTTCTTGGCTAGGGATGAGTATTTATCTCGGAGTGAATGTGATATTCGGCTCAATCGGCCATTTGGGAGTAGAGCCTTTATCAGAAGGATGGCTTCGCTCTCGTTTATTCAATACGTTTACTACCAGCACTTTTCATGCAAGGCATCATCAGAAGGAAGATTATAATTTCGGATTTTACACTTCGATTTGGGATCGGATCTTCGGAACTTTTTATTCGGAGAACTCGCGTAGCCAAGGATAGCTGACTCGCGAGATCTAAAGTTTAGATTTTCGTTGTAGGAGTTCCGACAAACAAGAACTCCTCAATATATTTTTAATATCCGTGAGCAGTCATAACTTTCTCAAACTTTTCCAGAAGTTTGTGATCGTCTTGGTTGTTTGGATGAAAACCAGGAATATAATATTCTAAAATATAGAAGATCACTGCCCAGGCAAAACCAGGAACACCAAAGAAGAATCGAATGTCTCTAACGACTTGGCTTTGATTAGGAATACCAAAATAGAATAAGGCTCTAATTGTTCCCACGATCGCTAAAATTCCAAGCAGCTGGACTGCGATAGTCATTCCAAGTATACGAGTAAAATACCCGCCACCGGAAGCGCGATACACATCATAAGCCACAGCTTTATGTTCTAATTCTTCCAGCGCATGCCATTCGATCACTTTCCAACTGATTGGATCGATCCAGGCCACACGTTTTTCAGGAAGAGAAAGTAAAAATCTACCTAGAGTAGCAGTGAAATGTTCTGCGGCTGCGGTGATAGAGAGTGCGAGTCTTTTTCCCCAAACAGGAAATAGTTTAAGAATATTTTTTTCTAATATATCGAAGAACAACCAACAAAACATTTTTTCGTGACTGCGGAAATCTAAACCGATCTCTACAAATCTTTCGTTCATTTTATCATGAACGTTGCCATGGACTGCTTCTTGACCTGCGAATGCTTTGATCTCGTTCCTTAAAGCAGGATCAACAATATCGCTGAAAGCTTTGACCGAGCGAATAAAGAAACGTTCTCCTTCTGGAAATAATACGCTTAAGCTGGAAAGAAATGCCGTAAAGAATGGGATATTTTTTCCGAAACCTCTTTCTTTCGCGATATCTTCCAAAGGGAATTTCGGTTTACGTATTTTCGGCTGGACTCGTGTAGATGCCGCTTGGCCCATAATATTCTCCTAATATAAAATCGATTTGGATTTTCGATTTTTCTTTCTCCATCCTTTGGATTTTCACCGCTCATTAGAGAATATAAAAAAGATATTATATATTGATCCGGGCTTTTTATCTATTCCTTGAGTTTGTCCGGCCTCAGTCTGGAATAGTTATCTTTTGAATCATTGTAACGGTTGCTACAGAATTAGGTCAATCCCAATCCTGGAAAAAGTCCATGGGCCAAATTGAATTGGCGGCCCGAAAAGTAACAAACAGCGCTCGGATACGGACCTAAGATCTAATAGAAGCCTCTTCTATTTTTACCTTTCCCGTTTTTTCCAGCCACTGGGAGAAGTTGAGAAGACCAGGATGTTCCTTCCTAAGAGAATCCAGATCCACTTTCGGATAACCTTCTCGATTGATCCATTCGGTCAGTTGTCCCAGAATTTTATTATGAGAATAAACCGTTTCAAGAGGGATCCTCATATATTCAATCCTTCTGTCTAAAAACACAGAAAGTATATCTACAATTTGTAATGGAGTTAGGCTATCTCCTACAAGATCAATCGTCCTTCCAGAATATTTTTGCAGACTCTCGAAAGATAAACCTGCAAATGTTCCTATATCTTCTACAGAAATCATATGGATTCGACTATCGGGAGAAACTGTCTCGTATAAAAGTCCACCTGGTAAACCTGAACGTGAGTGTATCAAGTTTTCCATAAATCCAGTTGGTCTTAAGATCGTGAAAGGTATTCCTAAGCCTTGTATGTGTTTCTCCACTTCCCATTTATGGGTCCGAAAGCTGGATTGTCTTTCTGCTCCAATTACAGAAGAATAAACGAAATGTGAAACATTCGCTTTCTTGGCTGAATCGGCGACCGATATTCCTATATTAATTTCATTTGTATCTGTAGATTCAGTCGGTTCCCATTCTGGTGGTTGGACACTGAATACTCCATATACACCCTGCATTGCTGAATCTAATGAAGAAGAGTCTTCCATATCACCTTGGAAAATTTCTGCTCCAAGCTCCTTCAGTTTCAAAGAGTTTTCGGAAGAAGGACTTCGGGTAAAAGCTCTAACCTTCCAATGATTTTTAAGAAGATACTTTGCTGTTTCCCCTCCTTGTTGCCCGGTAGCCCCTAGCACCAATATGATTTTATCTTTTTGACTCATTTGTATGTTCTCCAATATAGAACGGCACGGTATCGTTCCATTAATCCGGAATCGATTTTTCTGTGTCAAATTATTTATAAATAAGTCTTTTGATAAGTTTCCTCGAAGATTTCTTGACCCTGAAAAATGAAACAAGATCTTATGACCATATCCGAGCGGAATTTTCAAAAAAAAGTTTATGGCGAAGAAGGTCCGGCAGATCAGAACAGGGCGTCCACCTAAGGAAGTGTCAGACGGCTTATCCGATAAGATATTGGATACTGCCTTAGGACTTTTTACGACCCAAGGATTTACTGCAACTTCTATGGAGCAGGTGGCTTTAGCCTGCGGCTCAGGCAAACATACAATTTACAGGCGATTTGAATCCAAAGCAGATTTATTCTTAGCTGTGATGGAATTCCAAAAACAGAAATTTTTCAACTTACTCGTTCGGATAGAATGTAAGAAAGAAAATCCTTTGGAAACTTTAAAGGAATCTTGCAGAAGACTATTAGAATTAATCGTATCAAATGAAATTATAGACTTTTACAGGATCACTATTTCAGAAGTTGAACATATCCCTAAAATTGCATCTAACTTACAATGCGAAGAAAGTCCTTCCTTTCTTAGAGTTTTGGATCTTGTAATTTCTGCACAAAGATCTAAGGACTTAAATCAGATAGATCCACAATTTTTGACTGCTCAGCTACTTCAAGTTATGACTGGTTATCCTTTAAGCGAAGTTCTTTTGGGAAGTAAAGGATTCAGTTCTTATTCTAAACGTTCTAAATATTTTGAGAAGGCTTGGACCTTGTTTATAAAAGGAGCTGGCAGACTAAAAAAGAAGAAGGTCCGTAAAAGACCGATCTAATATTCAATCCCCAATTCATTCAAAACGAACAAGTTCCCATTGATTCAAATTGAAGAAATTTATATTTTTTCTAAACATGATCTCTAAATATGACAGATTTTGTCATATTTAATATGCAATAATAGCCATATACGGATCCGAGATTTTTGATACATTTTTGAGATCTGAAAAGGAGTTATATATGAGCCTTAAAAAATATTCTGGAAGTTGTCATTGTGGTGCAGTTCGTTACGAAGCGGATTTGGATTTGAGTGCGGGCACAGGAAGATGTAACTGTTCCTTCTGCAGAAAGGTACGAAATTGGTCCATCATAGTTAAACCTGAATCTTTTCGTTTATTGAGCGGAGAAGATAGTCTTAGTTTTTACGAATTTAACACAAAAAGTAGCAAACATCATTTTTGCAAAAATTGCGGAGTCAGAACTTTTTCAAAAGGATATATCGAAGAAATCGGCGGCGCCTTTATAAGTGTTGCTATTTCTACTTTAGATAATGCAGACCTAAGCGAATTAATCGAGGCTCCTGTATGGTATGCAGATGGTTTGAATAATAATTGGCATAACCAACCTGCAGAGATCCGACATTTGTAATTTTCCCGGCCCGCGAGGATCATAAGGGAGGCTCTTAATGTTGGAGTTCCTACTCGCGGGAGCTACTCAATCCTTATTTCTGTTGGAATTCCTACAGTCAATTTTAGGTGAAATCTTGGACCCTTGGAAAACTTTGGTTCATAAAGAGCGCACTTAAAGATGATCAAAATTTCTAACCTTCATAAATCTTATACTTCTAACCTGCTGTTCGATGATCTGAACCTGAGTTTGAATCGGGGCGAAAAATTGGGTCTTGTCGGGCGAAACGGTCACGGTAAGTCCACTTTGTTTCAGATGATTTTGGGGAATGTGGAACCGGATTCTGGTACTATCACTTTTCCGAAGGGTTATAAGATCGGACATTTACAACAGCATTTGAAATTTACTAAACCTACCGTATTGGAAGAATGCGCGCTCGGTCTTCCGGAAGGTGAAGAATACGAGACCTGGCAGGTTGAAAAAATTTTGTCAGGCTTGGGTTTTTCAGAAGCGGATCTGGAAAGAAGTCCGGAGGAATTTTCGGGTGGTTATCAGATCCGAATGAACTTGGCAAAACTTCTGGTATCCGGTCCTGACTTACTTATGTTAGATGAGCCGAATAACTATCTTGATATCGTTACAATTCGTTGGCTTGAGGAATTCTTACGTGAGTGGGAAGGCGAGATCATTCTGGTCACTCACGATAGAAGTTTTATGGACAGCGTAGTGACTCATACTGCGGCGATACATCGTACAAAAGCGATCAAGGTCCAAGGTGATACGGATAAGCTTTATAATCAGATCAATCAGGCTGAAGAAATTTACGAAAGAACTCGTTTGAATGAGGCGAAAAAAAGAAAACAAGAAGAAGTCTTTATCGCTCGATTTAAAGCGAAGGCGAGTTTTGCGAGCCGTGCTCAATCCAGAGTGAAAAAACTGGAGAAGCAAGGTGAGATGAAAGCGTTAGAAGAGATCGAAAGTTTGGAATTATATTTTAATTCCGCACCTTTCGCAGCGAGCCAAATGTTATCTGCTGAAAATATTTCTTTCTCTTATTCTGGGAAAGAGCCTTTTTTGATTTCCGATTTTTCTCTGAGTGTTGGTAAGAGGGATAGAATTTGTATCATCGGTAAAAACGGTAAGGGTAAGTCTACTCTTCTAAAACTTCTTGCTGGGGAACTCCAAACAAGTTCCGGAAAGATCCAAAAACATCCTGCATTGAAAGAAGGTTATTTCGGTCAGACAAATAAATTAAATCTGAATGAGAACGCAACCGTCACCGAAGAAATTATGAGTGCGGATAAATCTTGTACTGAATGGCTTGCGAGAACTATCGCTGGTGGATTGATGTTCTCCGATGATATGTCTTTGAAAAAGATTAAGGTACTTTCGGGTGGTGAGAAGAGCAGGGTGATGCTTGGAAAAATTTTGGTAACTCCATGCCACCTTCTATTTTTGGATGAGCCTACCAACCACTTGGACATGCAATCTTGCGACGCTTTGATTGAGGCAATCGATGAGTTCGAAGGTTCTCTTATCATGGTAACTCACAACGAAATGCACCTTAGAGCTGTAGCCACTAAGTTGATCGTTTTTGATAACGACTCGATCAGAATTTTCGATGGTTCTTACGATGACTTCCTCAAAGATGTTGGTTGGTCGGACGAAGATTATTAAGAAAAGATGTTTCTTAATAATCTGTTTGGGTGCTTATCCCTTTCGAACCAACCAAGCACTCACGATCAGTAACCCTAATCCGATTATCTTTTGGGCTGAAATTGGTTTTTCAGGGAATCCTAATACTCCCCATTTTTCTAATAAGATGGAAGTTACTACCTGACCCAATAAAAATAAAGCGATCCAACTTGTGGCTCCTAATTTAGGGGCGAAAACTAAAGAAGAAGTGACTACGATCGCTCCTAAAAACCCTCCAATCCACAGCCACCAAGGTTGTTCTTTGATTGTTTGTAGGATGAAAGAAGTGGATTTCATTTCTCCTAAAGCGAAAGTGATGATCCCTAATGCGATTGTTCCTACGAAAAAGGAAATCGTAGAAGCGAGCCAAGGACTTTCTATATTTTTTCCTAATATAGAGTTGATACCTGGCTGAATGGACATAGCGAGTCCTGAAAGAAGTGCAAAGATTATAGGTAATAATAGGTTCATACGTTGATCTTAGGTCGCCCGTGTTTTTTTACGAGCTGTTTGAGGGTGAGTAACTTTAAATTCTGCTTTTGCTTTTGTTTCTCCATTCACAACGATTTCCAATTTATGAATTCCGGGAGAATGTATTCTGGTAGTCATTTGCTGGAAAGATTGTTTTCTTTCATAAACTTTTGTTTCTTTGGGAGAAAATTCTCTTTCTTCTATCTGAAAAACTTTTACGGAAAATTTCCCAGAAGGTTTTAGGTAATGTATTTTAGATTCTAATCTATAGAGGGTAGGTATTTTCGCTTCAGATTTCATTTCGAATCTGTAGGTTAAATGTTTTCCGATCTCTATTGTTTTAGGCTGGAGTTCCAACTTTGAAATTTTAGCGGATTTACTTTTTGGGAACCCAAAGATAGAAAGTGTATCAGTATTACCTTGTTTTAATAAACCTCTAAGAGCGTGTTTTAGTAAAAGATCTGTGTTTTTAGATTTACCCTTCCATTTTTTTGCAATTGAGATCACAATGTCTGGATGATCTTTAGAGATATCGTTTAGATGATTGGCCACACTTCTTCTGACCACTTCATCAGGGTCGTTTTTTAAATTTTCCAAAATGGATAGAGTTTTTTTAGGATCTTGTTTTAATCCAGGAATACCTTTTCCCCAAGGCAATCTGGGGCGAGAACCTTCGCTTGCTAATCTTCTTGTTCCTGGATGAGAATGTCTGGACCACTCTAACATTTTTTTCCAAGTGACATCTGGGTGTCGGATCAGGAACTCTCGAATGGAAAATTCACAAGAAATGATCTGGGTGATCCTCTCCATACAATGTAAAGATTCCTGTGGGTAATCAATGCCAGAAATTTCTACTACATCGCCCAAGAAGATGATATAAAACCTTTGTGTTCCCGGGAATTTTTTCTCTAGAACTTTCGAAATATTTAATAAAGGAGAAACTGCTTTTGGAAATGGTTTAGGAAGAGAATCTGATAATACCTCGGCAATTCTTTTGATCCTTTGTTTGAGTTCTAATATCTTCCAATCTTTACGTTTGATCTCTTGGACCCAATCTTCTGGCCGCTTATGGGATAATACTGTGGAAAATTGGGTCCCTAATTCTAAGAGAGCCTTATCATCGTAAAAATTTTTGAGAGCTTCCGCCATAAAGTTTATTATAATTCATTTCCCGATTTGGGTAGGTAGTATTTTTCGTCATTCGATGGAGAAAAGTCTTGATGATTGTAAAAATATTTTATATCGATACTTACGTCGGTTTGTTTTATGAAATAGTAAAATGATTCCCGAAAATCCATATTTGATAGATTGATACACATACGTGAATATCGCATTAACAAGATTGAAACATCTTCATGTTTCGGATGCTCAATATCCTTCTCCCGAAAAGGTAGTCGAGGCTATGGGTGCTATCCAAGGCCAAGACTATGCTGCCTCTAAATGGGCGATAGGACTTAGGACCTCTGGTGCAAAGGAAGAAGATGTCGAGTCTGCATTTTTGAATAAAAAGATTATTAGGTCTTGGCCATTAAGAGGAACATTACATTTAGTTTCTGCAAAGGATATTTATTGGCTATTGGATCTACTGGGACCACCTACTATTTCTAAATACGCGGCTCATTATAAAAAGATAGAATTAGAACCCAAAGTATTAAAAAAATGTTATTCTATTCTTTCAAAAAATCTTTCGAATCAAAACTTTCTTACCAGAAAAGAAATATCTTCCATTTTAGAAAAATCTGGGATTATCACAAATACTACCAGGTTATCTCATATTCTGCAAAGAGCAGGTTTAGAAGGTTTGATCTGTTTTGGTCCAAGAAGAGATAAAGATTTTACTTATACATTGATCGAAGAATGGATCCCAAAGATAAAAAAAATCAAAAAACCAAAAGAAGAAGCTCTTTATGATATTACTAAAATATACTTTGATACAAGGGCCCCCGCTACATTAGCGGATTTTGTTTGGTGGTCCGGTTTGAATGTGAAGGATGCAAAAACTGGAATAGAAAGTGTAGGTTCTAAATTGAACAGTTTTCAAAAGGATGATCAAACTTATTATATTCCTAAAAAGATGGATTTAATCAATAAGGATTCAGACACATTATTTCTTCTTCCTGCGTTCGATGAATTTTTGTTAGCTTATACGGATCGCAAAGATTGTATGGACCCTCCTGCTAAAAAAGTTTTAACTCCTGCAGATGATCTTTTTAGGCCAACATTAGTGATCAATGGTTGGGTAACGGGGATTTGGCAGAGAGAATTCAAAAAAGAAGATGTTATTCTAAAAGTAACTCCTTACAAACCTCTAAATGCAAATTTTAAGAAAAAACTAAGGAAGGCAGCGGAAGAATATGCAATATTCCTTGGGAAAAATCTGACCTTAGAAGTTTAGATCAATTCGAGGATTCTATTAATAATTTATGAATTAGATCGTAATTTTTCCAGGGAAGAAAATGCCCTTCTTTTGGAAGTAGATATGTTTTTGTTTCTGTCGAAAAATTTTTCTGAATAAATTCCAGGTTTTTAGGATCTACAAGTCCGTCTTCTTCTCCTTGGACTACGATTGTTTTAGCTTTGATCTTTTTCCATTCTGGGGTCAAACTTTTTAATTGTTCCTTTAAAGGTAACATTTCTGAATTACTATGAGTCCATTCTTCGGGTAAGATCCAGCCTGCGATCCAAGTATCGGCGATCTTGTTGTACCATTTTATTTCTTCTGCTTCTGGGTCCATGGCCGCCGCTAATAAAAATAGATATTGAAACTTTTCAGGGGAGATTGAGGCCATTCTTGCTGCGATTGGACCTCCATAAGAATGTCCTAATATAGAAATTGATTTTTTTCCTTTTTGTATTTCGGGAAGTTTTGAAAGAGTTTCTAAAATTTTTTCTGCTTGGGCATTTACATCAGCAACTGTTCCGGTGGATTTTCCGAAACCCGGGCGATCTAATCCAAGCATACAATATTTTTTTAATAATTCAGGATCGTTTAAATATCTGAGATAATTCGACCAAGTTCCTGGAGATCCGTGAATGAAGATGAGGACTTTGTTTTTATCAGGTTTACATCCAGTGCTAATCCAATGAACAGGGCCTTCTTCCTTTTTAGTTTGGATCAGGTGTTCTTGATAGAATGTATCGGATCCTTTGAGCTTCTGGAAGGCTTTATCTTCTGCCATATCCATTTCTTCATAACTGCTGCAGCAGGAAAGAAGTATGGATAGAAGAAGAAGTGTTGATCTTTTCATAAACGAAATGCGAGAAAGGTTATATTTTAGTTCGTCCTAGCTCGAAATTGTTACGATAAATTTGAGATTTTATACAAAGATTTTAATGAGCAAAAAGATCCCGAAATTTGCTCCGAATACAATATAGAAAAATAATGGAGGAGAAGGCTCCAACTGTTTGTCTATTGCCTTGTTTAGACTTGTTTTGATAATTTCTTCTAAGACGGAAATGTCTTGGGTTCCTTTTTGTTCGTAAGCGGCTGCTACTTCTTCTGCGAATTCAGCGATCCTGATCTTTTTTAAAAAGGTTTGTAAAATGAAGCGAAGAACCTTCGGCAAGTTTTCCTTCTCCTGTAAAAATGTAGGCAGGTCTTTCAATTTAGAAGAGATAAATTTCCCCCAGTTGTCTATTTTTTCAGATCCGACTCTTTTTTTGATCATTTCAGAAAGAGTTTTGGAAATATTATCAGTGAACCAGGCTTTGTTTTCAGTGACCAAACTTCCTAATTCTCTTCCTAAAAGATATTTTTTGATCCCAAGGAAGTAAAGGAAAGGAAATACAAATGCGAACCCAATTACCAAAAGAACGATAGGCCAAAGCTCTAAGACTATTACGATTAATGCAAGTATTGCTCCGATTCCTCCTGCTCTTGCGATTGGCATTGGCCCAAGGTTCGACGCGACACTTTTCATTTCTGGAAAACAGAATGCTAATAGAAATAGATTAAAAATGAATCCTAAAAAGAGTGCTATGGAAGAAAGTAAAAATATTTTTGCGGAACTTTTGACTGCAATTTTTACGAATGTTCCGATCTCTTCTTTCATTAATATTTCTCCGGATATGTATTTCTTATTAATAACGGATGGCGCCTGGCTTTTTTGCGCGTTTTAACTGTTCTGTTTTAGCCAATCAAACATGATGTCGAAAATTTTCTCTTTTCCAGGTTCGTCTGTAAGCCAATGCGCATGATTGGGTAGGGCAACAAATTCTGAATTTTCGTATCTTCTTGCGACAGCCTTCGTGACACGGATCGGGATGATCCTGTCCTTCTCCCCTGCTAAAACTAGAACTGGACAATTTACTTTTCCTGCTGGGATTTTACTTCCTTTGAGGGGATCGAAAAACCAAAATGCAAGTTCGAAAAGTGCTCTGCCGGATTCATAATTTAAAGAAGCATAATATTCTTTTCTTTTATCTTTTGGAACTCGATTAAATAATCCAAAATTTGCTCCACGATACGTTGGTTTGAAAGGTTTGGTCCAAAATTTCCAACGAAATGGAACTTCTAACAAAGTATATAAAGGAGAAGGTCCTAATGGAAAAATTCCCGCTGGAGCAGCCGGTGCAAACAATACAATTCTAGAAGCAAAACCTTCTGCAGCTAATGCTTGTGCCAACCATCCTCCCATGGAGTGGCCGATCAATGTTGGTTTGTCCCAGCCTTTGTTTCGAATTTCCTTTTTTAGGAATTCAACATAATCAACGAGTCGATATTTTCCTAATGCGGGATCGGGTGGTTTGTTCAATTCATGAAATGGTAATGTAGGAGCAAAGACCTCATGGCCTTTTTGTTCTAGTACTTTTTTAACCGAGTCCAGAGTATCTGGTCTGGACCACATTCCGTGTAATAAGACGATCTTCATGTTCGGATCCGAGGGTCCTAATTGGAGGGTATCTTAAGAATAGAATCAAGAAAAAAAGAAGAAGGTCTTAAGTTTCCGGAATAAACCCTCTGCGCATTGTATTCTCAGTGATGCTGATTGGTTCTAAAAATTGTTTTAGGTAATCTGGGCCGCCGGCTTTTGCTCCCACTCCTGAAAGTTTATAACCCCCGAAAGGTTGTCTATCTACAACAGCTCCAGTGATACCTCTGTTGATATATAAGTTCCCGACTTCGAATTTCTCTTTTGCATATTGTATGTTATTAGGGTTTCTGGAAAAGACCCCACCTGTAAGAGCGTAATCTACGTTATTCGCTATTTTGATAGCATCTTCAAAATTTTTAGCCTTGAACAAAGTAACATAAGGTCCGAAAAATTCTGTTTGTCCTAAAGGAGAGGACGGATCTTCACTTTCAAAAATAATAGGTTCCACAAAATGACCTGAATGTTTTTGGGTTTCTTCTATTTTCAGTTTACTTAAGATCTTAGAAGAGAATTGGGAAGCTATTCCATCCAATCTCGTTTTGGATTCTGAATCTATTACTGGTCCAACTTTCACGGAAGGATCTTCAGGTAATCCAGTTTTTAGAGATTGTAATGCATCTATAAATCTATTTTTGAATGTATCATATTTAGATTCCAAAAGTATAATGCGCGAAAGTGCGCTACATTTTTGTCCTTGGAATCCGAATGCGGATTGTATGGATGCGATCACTGCTTCGTCCAAATCTGCGTCTTCGTCCACAATTAAAGCATTCTTGCCTCCCATCTCAGCGACCACCTTTTTGACGAATTTAAGATCTTGGGACGCGGCTTCTCGGATCATTCCTAATCCTACTGCTCTGGAGCCAGTAAAATTGATTGTATGTATTTCTGGATGTTTGACTAAATAAGCGCCGATCTCTTCTCCTTTTCCTGGTAAAAAATGAAGTGCCGAAGAAGGGACGCCAGCTTCTAATAATATATTAAAAAGTTTGAATGCAATCACAGAAGATTGTTCTGCTGGTTTCATGATGACTGGATTTCCGGCAACCAAAGGAGCCACTGTCATTCCGCAAAGGATCGCCAAAGGAAAATTCCAAGGAGCGACTACGAGGGTAACTCCTCTTGGTATATATGTGTAGATATTCTCTTCTCCCAATAGATCTCTTTTTCTGGGTTGGAAAATATTCTCTGCTTCTTTTGCATAAAATTCACAAAAGTCGATCGCCTCTGCGATTTCTGCGTCTATGTCCTTGATCCCTTTTCCTACTTCTAAAGACATCAGTGCGCTAAGTTCCGTTTTTTGGGAGCGTAGAATGTCTGCTGCCTTTTTTAAAAATCCAATTCTGATCTCAGGCTTTGTACTTTTCCATGTTTCAAAAAATTGGACCGAGTTTTTGGCAGCTTCTTCCGCATCTGTTATGGAAGCATAATGTATATCCGCAATTTTTTCTGATGTATTCGCAGGATTTTGAGCTGGAACTATTAAGGAGGATTTTTTTGTTTTTCCAGAGATGATAGGATAAACTTGTATTGGGAATTCTTTTCGGATAGAGACGAATCCTTTGTTTAAGATAGATCTTTCTTCTTCATTGGAGAAATCTCTTAGGGTTTCGTTTTGAAAATTGGAATTATTATGATAGTTCATTTTGATCTTGAATTCTCCAAATACAATAGTTTTTCCCTATCTTTACTATTCGCGTTGATATTTTTTAAAAAGCCTTCGTTGGTGGAATTTTCGAGTAACCTTCTTACCAGGTAGGCCATACCAGGGATCACTTCTCCAATGGGAGAATATTCTCTGACTGAAATTCCTAGGCTACGAATTGCCTGTTTGTAGGAGTTCCCCATTCCATATAACATCTGTACTTCAAAAAAGTTTTCTGGGACTAAATATTCTGCTGCTTGAACAAAAGCGGAGGAAAGGCTTCTTATATTATGAGAACCGAATGCAGGTCTGATATGCGGATAAGACTTTAGCAAGAGTGCTGAACATTCTTCGTAATTTTTATCTGTTTCAGATTTTATAAGAAAAACAGGCGGCTCCCATCCTTTTTGGGCAGACTGGGTCATTTCATATTCCCAGTAGGCACCTTTTACCAAACGAACAGTCAATGGGTGTTTTCGTTTTTTAGAATATTCTATTACTTTTTGCAGATCTTTTTGAGAAGCTTTCAGATATGCTTGGACTACGATCCCGAAATGAGGATAATCTTGGAACTCTGGCTCTGCAAAGATCCGGAATGCTGTGTCCATTATGATATCTTTGGTCTCATACTGTTCCATATCTAAATTAATAAAAATATTTTTAGAAACAGCGGATCGAAGGATTGGTCTTAACTTCTCCGTTAAATGAGTCACAGAAGATTCATGCGCAAGAGGATCTAATTGAGAATAAAGAGAAGAACATTTTACGGAAACGTTACCTGTGGGCTCTCCTGGGAATTTGGAGCCACGTATTTCGGAAAGTTCCTTATCCTTGGAAACTTCTTCCAATAAAAGTAAATACTCAGAGATATAACGTTCTGCTTCTTTTTCTGAGAGTACTGCTTCTCCTAAAATATCTATTGTAGAGCAGATCCCATTTTTATATCTATCAATGATCTTTTTACGATCGGAACCATAAGTTCTCCCTAATATAAAAAATTTTGCAGTGAGTCTGATGCCAATCTTTGCGCCTAATACAACGAATACGGAACTGAGCCGATTGGATAAGAATAAAGAAAGAAGTAACAAGATCCATTTAGGAAGTTCTGTAGGAGTTTCGACAAAATAGATCCGGATATAACGAGAGATAGATGAAAGAGAGCTCAGACTTGGAAACAGATCAGCAAATCTAAACGCCTGTAGTTTCAGAAGAGGGCGATTTTCCAGAAATAAAAGGCTTTTGGAAAATAATCTGTATGTGCTAAAAAAACTATCTTCGAAGGAATCACTTAAACGAAATAATTCCTTTCCTTTTTCCAAAATCCTATTTTGTAGATCCGAGAAAGAAGGAATTAGTTTTTGTTCATTTTCTTCTGTCGCCTTCATACTGTGTTCTGTTCCAAGCGGTTTTGCCATGCGAACCTTTCTGAAAGGCTTTTGCATCCACTATTCCCAAATCAAATATTACGAGTTGGAAAAAAGCATTGCCTTTTGGACGAATAAACAGTCAAAGTTCGGTAGGCAACCTGATGAATATCCTATCCCATTCTACCACAAACTTTTATAAGGAGCTTCCTGAGATTTCCCAATTTTCAGAAGTTACTGATAGCAAACATTATAGAAAGGTTCCGGATGATTGGATCGTGATCGTAACTGACATAGTAAAATCTACAGAAGCGATTTTAGAAGGTAGATACAAAGATGTGAATATGGCCGGGGGGCTGACGTTGATGGGGATCACAAATCTTCTCAAGGATATGGAGTTCCCATTTTTCTTTGGCGGAGATGGTGTAACCATTTTACTTCCTGGTTCAAGATTAAAGGAGGTTCAGGATATTCTTGCGGATACAAGGAAATTTGTAAGAGACTACTTTAAATTAGATCTTCGTATTGGATTTGTGCCTGTTTCTGCGATCTATGAAGCGGGTTATAGTCTGACTATGGCCAAACTTAGGATCTCTAAACATTATACTCAGGCTGTTTTAGGCGGAACTGGTGTTGCATATGCAGAGATTAAGATCAAGGAACCGAATTCTAAATATCTAACAGATAGTTCTTATATTCCAAATATTCGTGCTGATTTTTCAGGTTTCACATGTAGATGGAAGGACATCCAAAGTCCTAAGGGTGAGATGGTCTCGCTTATTGTTAAGATCAATTCGGATTCCGATTCGGAAGCTGCAAAAACTCTTTCGGATCTATTATCCATGATTGACTCTTTGTACGGTTCTGAAAGGGAATATCATCCTCTAAGAGAAGAAAATTTGATCATAGAACATTCTTCTTCTGTTTTGGATAAGGAAGCGACCGCTTCTTCCAAAGGAAATAGTATATTAAGAAAATTATATCTATGGAAGATTAAATTCGAGACTTATGGTGCAGAGCTTGCGATCCGTTGGAATCTACCTTTAAAAGCATTTCATTATAAATTAAATAAGTTAAAGAACTATCAGATCATCTCTTCTGATTTTAGAAAATTCGACGGAACTTTCAAAATGGTATTTGCAACGGACACTATTGATCGAAAAAAATTAGAGTCGCGCTTGGAGCAAGCGGAGAAGTCCGGAAATTTACATTATGGGATCCATATCTCAGACAAAGCCCTAATGACTTGTTTATTGCACGCAGGAACAGAAAGAGAAGTTCATTTTATAGATGGGGCAGGCGGAGGTTATGCCTTAGCTGCAACAGTTCTCAAGAAAAAATTGCAAGCAGTAGCAGCATAACTAAGGACAGCTATAACCAGAAGATTGAGTTGCTGTATTCGAAGATATTTTTGTGAATTCGGACATACTGATCAAAGTGGAGGAAAGATTGAGCACATATGTTCCACTAGCGTCTGCGCTATTTCCCCAGTCTCTTCCTAGCGCTAATGAATAAGGTCCTGCACTCGGGATAGAAACAGCAATTGTGTCACTTATATTCTGGCCTCCACATTCTCTGTCAGTTGTTGCTCCGTTGCTTCATATAACAATCAAAACCGAAATAAATTTCTCTAGTATTAGAAAATATAGGGTTAGTAAATAAATTTTCTCATTCGGAATCATTCTAAATCAATTCATCCGAACTAAAAAAATGGCAGACTTTTGCATTCTTTTGTCTCGGGGCTGCAACATTTCAAAGAAGATATTAAAGAGTTCTTATATTCTTCCAAAACTTTGATCTTGGACTCAATCTCTTTGATCTTTTGTTTGGCGACATTTTCGTAATCGGAGCAATTCCTTCTTCCTTCGTTTATCAAGGATAAAAGTTCTTTTATTTCGCGGAGAGTGAAACCTGAGTCTTGGGCTTCGGATATAAAGCCGAGTTTTTTAAGATCTGATTCTGAATAGATCCTATAATTATTTGTATGCCTATTAGAGCGGATCAATCCTTCTTTTTCGTAATATCGGACTGTATCAGTTGAAACTCCTACCTTCTCCGCTAATTGGCCTATTAAAAAATTTCTGTTTTCTTGCATAAAATTTTTGTCCCAGCTATTGACCTTGGACCTAACTCCAACCTGTATATTGGACGTGTTTTCAGTCAGGAGGTTGACTATGTTAACTAAAAAAGAAACACCTATCGCTTGTGATCTAACCGTTTTTACAAACGAAGAAAGAAGATCTCATATTTCTCACTCGGAAAAAGTATTAGATCACGCCAAAGGATTTTTGGAAAAGGAAGAAGGATTAGAACTTTATTTTGATCATTCCTTATCAGCAGAAGAATTAACAGAGTGGTTTTCAAAAGAACATAAATGTTGTCCGTTTTTAGAATTCAAATTGGAAAAAAATCAGAATGGACATACGATCCTAATTTCTTCCAGCAAAGAAGGGATCAATTTTTTCAGATCGGCCTTTTTGAGCCGGAAACAAGAGAATGTTGGAACTCCAACGAAGAAGTCTAAATCATTCGCCAAACTGTCCGTATTACTCGCTGGGATCTTATGTTTATCTTGTTTAGCACCTTTACTTTTCGGATGGTTCTCTGCTGAACTTTTAGGAAATTTTTTTGATCTAGAAAGATATATGATCCCAGTGATCGGAGTTGCTTTAGCAGTAACATGGTTTTGGATTTCTTTTAAGAAGAAGAAAGAAGTCCAAAATTCATCCGGCTGCGGTTGTTAATCTCAACCGGATGATATATTAGGTTTATTCTTTTTCTAACCAGTAATAGAATGCAGGCAGTAATACCAAGGTAAGGACAGTGGAAGAAAAAATTCCTCCTATCACTACAGTGGCCAGGGGTTTTTGGACTTCCGCACCTAACCCTGTTCCGAATGCCATAGGAATAAATCCAAAAGAAGCGACTAGCGCGGTCATGACCACTGGGCGAATCCGGCTGACCGCACCTTCTAATACCGCGTCTCTAAGCTTAAGTTTACTTTCTTCTCGGATCCTATCGATCGTGTATAATTTTACGAGTCCGTTCAAGACTGCAATTCCAGAGAGTGCGATACATCCTACAAATGCGGAAACGCTTAAGTCCATTCCTCTTAGGAAAAGGAACCATATCCCTCCCGTTAATGCGAATGGGACACAGAAGAATACAAGCAATGCTTGTTTGATAGATCTGAGTCCTAAGTATAGAACAGTAAATATCATGAACAATGTAGCAGGAATGATCACTGCAAGTTTTTCTTTCGCTTGAGAAAGATTTTCTATTTGCCCTCCCCAAAATATAGAATATCCATTAGGGATCTTTAATTTAGAAACCTCGATTATCGCTTCCTTATAAAATCCTTCTAAATCTCGGCCTCTTAAGTTTACTGAGACTGCTACGAATCTTCTGGATTTATTTCTGGAGATGGTCATTACCTTCTCTCTTTTTTGTATGGAAGCCAAAAGTCGTATAGGAACAGTTCCTCCATCTTCCGTTCCTACATTAATATCTCCGATTTCAGATTCTCTGTTCCGAAATTCTTCGGAAAGTCTGATCTTGATCGGAAATCTAACTTCTTCTTCATAAAATCCTCCGAGTTCAAATCCGCTCATAGAACTTTCCAGAACTGAATTGAATAGAGGTAAAGAGATATTATAGTATTTGAGCTTATTGCTATCAGGGATCACATCGATTACATTCGATTTTCTTAATGCCATGATAGGGTCTAATTCTACTTCTGCGGCTCCAGGGATCTTTTCTAATGTGTTTTTTAATTCTTCCTGGAGTTGTAATAAAACATTTAAGTCTTTTCCTAAGATCCGGACACTTATATCCGCTCTGCTTCCTTCCAATAGTTCGTTGAATCTGGCTTCTAATGGTTGGCTTAAGGTCAGTTCTGATTCAGGGAATTTTTCTTTTACGGATGTTTCTATCTTATCTAAAAATTTTTCCCAAGTATTCTTTTCTAAAAGATCAGGAAGAATATCTTTTTTTAGAATGATGAATGTATCCGCATTGAAAGGACCCATGGGGTCGTTTGCGACTGAACTTGTTCCTATTCTGGAAAATACACTTTCCACTTCAGGCATTTGGCCAAGGAAAAGTTCTAATTCTTTTTGTTCTTTTAAACTTTCTTCTAATCCAGTATTTCCATTTCGGACAATGACTAACATCAGATCCCCTTCCGTTAATTTAGGAAGGAATACTGTTCCCATTCTGAAATAGATAAGAAGTGTAACCGCGAAAAATATTAATGAATATATTATGATCTTACGAGGCTGGTCTAAGATCTTAGGTAATTTTTCTGCATACCAATTTACTATCTTACTATCCTTTTTCTTGCTATGCGCTCCTATATTTTTAGGCGATAGGAAGAAGTATAAAAGGGGAGGAAGAAGGAAAACTGCTAAGAATAAACTAAATCCCAAAGCGAGAAGCACAGTTTCTGCCATAGGTCGGAACATTCTTCCTGGGATCCCATCCAAAGTAAGGATTGGGACGTAGACAAGCATGATCACTAATATTCCAAAGGATACCGGCTTTAAAACTTCCAAGGAAGAATCGAGGATAACTTTCCGTTTTTCTTCTTTGTTTGTGAACTTTCCAGTTTCGAATTTAGAAAGAACGTTTTCTGTGATTACGATAGATGCATCTACTAATAATCCAAAGTCAATCGCTCCTAGACTCATTAAGTTGGCAGAGATCCCAAAAAATCTCATACAAACGGAAGCAAGTAGCATTGAACCTGGTATGATTAACGCTACTATCAAGGATGCTCTTAGGTTAAACAATATTAAGAAAAGTGTAAGTATTACTAAGATCGCACCCTCTCCCAAGTTTTTTAAGACAGTTTTGATGGTGGATTGTATCAAGAAGGATCTTTCTAATAAGATCCTAACTCTTACATTTTCAGGTAAACTTAGATTAGAAACTGCCTTATGGAGATCTTCGTTTACTTTATAACTATTTTCTCCTTTTAGCATTAATGCTGTGCCTAGTACGATTTCTTTTCCGTTGGAGCTTGCTCCTCCTAATCTTGGAGTGCCGTGTTCATTGACATCTGCTATGTCCGAAACTTTTACTGAAGCGCCTGTGAGAGTTCTTCTGACAGAGATAGCAGAGATCTCATTTAGATTTTTTTTGAGTCCGTAAGCTCTTACTATGGAAATTTTTCCTGAGTTCTCTATAAATCCGCCACCGAAACTTTCTCCTATTGTAGAAATATCTTTGATGATCTGATCTATAGAAAGTCCCCAGCGTTTCATTCTGTTTGGGTCCACATCTATATGGATCTCTTTTTCGTAACCTCCATTGGAATCCACTTCTACAATTCCAGGAACCATTGCTTTGATCTGAGGGCGAACAACGTAATCTTGGATAGTTCTTAGGAATAAAAGTTTTTTCTCTTCGGGAAGTTTATCTAATTCTGAATCGGGAGTTGCTTCTACTGAGTAAAAAAAGATCTCTCCAAGACCTGTTGTATTGGGAACGATTGTTGGGGTCGCCCCTGGAGGTAGTTTTTCTTTGGCACTAGCAATTCTTTCTGCTACCATTGCTCTTGCTTGGTATATATCTGTCGTTTCCTTGAAGATCAGAGATATATTAGATAAACCGAATTTAGATACAGAGCGTACATCTATTAGATTTGGTAATCCCAAAAGTTCTGTTTCTAACGGAAAAGTTATCACCTTCTCCACTTGTTCTGGATCTAAGGAACCAGTATCAGTTGTGACGATCACTTGCACATTTGTGATGTCTGGCACGGCATCTATAGGAACTTCATTTAAAGTGAAAAATGAAAATATTAGTAAAAACGCAACCAGTCCAACGGATAAGAATGGGTTATTTAGGCTGGTATTCAAAAGTCTGGCTAGCATTGCCCATTACTCCTAAAATATCTTTTTCGTTCGTGATATAAAGCAGGTTCAGGAGGCTTTCCAAATGGGAAATTTGAGCATCTAAAACTGCGTGATGTGTTTCGTGTAATTGGTTTTCCAACTCAAGATAACTAATGAGTTGTATTCTTCCTCTTTTGAACTCCATATCGGCGAAGTTCAGATCTCTGTCGATACGATCCAGCTGTGCCAGGTCATAAAGTTTTAGATTCACCTTGGATTGTTCATATTCCAAATACGATTGGTTGAAGGAAGTTTGTATTAAATTTTCCTGATATATGAGTCGGTCTTGCTTTGACTTCATATTAGTCTCTGCAGAAGCTACTTTGTTTTGGAATTGGTCCCAAACAGGGATACGGAACTTCAGTCCAAAATCATAAAATCTGTTAGCAACCCCAGACTTATCCTCTCCAATTTGGCTGGTTATAGAATAATCCGGATATTTTTCTAAGTTTGCTAATCTAAGTTCTGTTCTGGCCTTGTTCAATTCTCCTTTAGCGGCAAGAATAGAAGGATTTTGAGAAACCGCCTTTTTTTCTAGATCTTGACGGTCGAATTTCACTCCTCCTCTAAAATAAGGAATTTTGAGCGGAGGCATTGATTCCTGTCTTAAATATAAGTTTAAGGATTCATAATCTTTAGCGGCTCCTAGCTCCAGATCGTTAAAATGTTTTCGTAGAGCCAAAATTTTGGTCTCTATAATAAACAGATCCGTTTTTGCTTGAGGAGTGAAGAATGGCCTGGCCTTGATATAATTTTCTATTAAGGAAAGTCTTTTGAGTCTTTCTTTGACATGGTTCTTCTTATCTGCTGCTACCAAATAACGATAGGCGAATTTGATCGAACTAAGTCGGATAGAATTATAAGCTTCAATTTGTTGGATCTCTTTGATCTTGGAATCATTATCCACCAAAAGTTGTTTGAGTTCCTTCCTTCCTGGAAAATAAATCGGCTGCTCTATCTGGACTGCATACTCTGCACCTGATTCGTCGGCAGCCTTTCTTTGACCGTAATCTACGTAAACAGAAGGGTTCTGGGTTTTACCTTCCTGTCTTCTTTTGTAAAAAAGACTTTCCAGGTCAGAATTAATGGCGGTGAGCAGAGGTGAATTTTTTTCTGCTATCGCCATAATTGAATTTAAGTTTAATTCTTTTTTTTGATCATCTTCCGAAGCTTTGACAGGAAAGAATAATATCCAAAATAAAGATATGAATACTAGTATATAAGAATAACGCACAATAACCTCACATTATAAAAACAGAAAATTATAATGTGAGATCTAAATTAGGATTCTGATAAAGGAAAGGTGAGTAAGTGTTTCGGAGCTAGAAAGTTTTTGGAATTTAATTTGGAAAGTATAGAAGAAAGAGATATGGACTAAATCTTCCAAACCTATTCTGAAATGTTCAAAAACTTGGACAGGAAAGGATAGAATGGAGCGAGAATCTTCTATTTCTTTTTTGATAGAAACAAGATCCCAATCACATACAGGTCCGCTGTCCCTATTTTGATCCTGATGGCATGGAGAAGATTCCGAACTGCCCGCTTCGATCTCACAAAAAGGCCCACAATTAAATGCAGGCACGAGAATGGAAAGTAAGGCGCAAGCCACCAGAACTTTCAAGGATCTCGATTTCATTCTTCCAGAGTAGCAGCCGGCTCAATAAAGTAAATTGAAAAAACTACCGGCGAACCTTGCCTTTTGTCGCTACCTTACGTTTAGGTGTAGTTTTCTTAACAAGACGTTTAACCGACTTTTTGCGGGCTGCCTTTTTCTTTGCGGCTGCTTTCTTGGTAGAGGATGAAACTTTTGATTTTGTAACCTTCTTCTTTGGAACTGTTTTCTTTTTTAAGGAAGAAGCCTTATTCGCTTCGGCCAAAGATTTTCTGAACCAGAATATAAGGTCTTCGTCATCTTCTAAAATTTCTTCAGGAACTTCCCAATAGGAAACTCGGACAAGTTTGCCGTCTTTACCTGCGTAAGTGAAAGGCGCCATTCCTGCAGATTCGTATTCTGCTTGGTTGGATTGTCCTACTCTGAAATACAAACGGTCCTTGATGACCATCGCAAAAATTTGAGATCCGGAATAGACTCCGAAACCTCCGAACATATTTTTATAAGATAATGGGCCGCAGACTTTTAATCTATCTTGGACATGTGTAAGAAAAGAACTCATAGGCAAGGGATTGTCTCCTAATACAATAAATTGACAAGAAGAAAATCCGGCGCTTTTATAAAACTGCTTTTAATCTATCCAATACTTGCCCGTTCTTTTCTAATTTTCCGAAAGAAAGAACTTGGGTAGGGCAATTTACCACGCAAGCAGAACATCTGACACATTGGACGCTGTCCATTGGTCTTCCTTTGTTTGCATAATTCATCACGTCAATTCCTTGGTGGCAAACAGAGGTGCAAATATTACAAGAGATACATCTTTTTTTCTCGGAGAAGATCCGGAACTTGCTGAACTTAGCGTAGATATGCATTAAGGCAGAAAGTGGACAGAACATTCTACACCAGATCCTGCCGGAGAACATAAAATAAGCTCCGACCCCTACAACTCCGCCAAGACCTAAGTCCACAATTAAATCATAATATACTTTGACTGAATCTGCAGCAAATTCCAAGGGCCAGAAAAATTGTCCTGAACTTCCTATTAATTTTGCAATTGTCAGAATTCCAGCGATAAGCAAGATCCATTGGCCTGAATGTTCCAGTTTATACGCCAATTTTCCATGAGGCATTCTGTTTCTATATTCGTCGCCAAGTGTTTCTGCTAAACCACCGCAGGAACAGATCCATCCGCAATAAACCCCTTTTCCATATTTATATACAAGATAAGGGATGAGAGCAAAGCTCATTAGGAATCCATAAATTAGCCAGAAGGTGGTGATCCCTCCGTCGTATAGGACTCCCATATTTAAAGGCCAGGCTAATATAAATCCATATGCTTTCCAGTAAGCGCCGTCTGGGAAAACTTGAGTGAGTAAAAATCCATTAGAAGGTCCTAATAGACCTTGATCCCCTAAGAAAGGAAGAATGATCTCAGGCAATAGGAAGAGTGGAAATATTTGGATTAAGATTAAGGTTATCGTTTGTAATTTTATATATTGTGTTGGTCTGACCCAGATCCTTCTGATCCCAAAGAATAGGATGGTAGTGGAATATAAAACTGTATAATGAAAGCTAGGGTATTTTCCGAATAAATAAAATCCTAGATATTTAGAACTTAAATATACTCCGGAGAAATAAAGTGCAGCAGAAATTAAATAAAGATTTTTGAATGTTTTCCATCTCCAAGCAGAGAATGTTTCTTTGGAGAATAGAAATCGGATAGAAGAAAGAGCAAATATAACTCCAGAAACTAATGCTACCCAAGAATACCAATTAGAAGCGTAAAACGATGCCTTACCGAAATACAAAAATAGTGCGAAAGAAAATAAGGAAACAAATCCAAGGATTTCTTTAGAGTTGAATGAGTTTCTGATCTTTATCCCTATTTTTTTTAGAAAAGAGAGTGGGGGCTCTGAGCCTATTAACACAAGAGAAGAGTCTATTTTTTCTTTTTTTGTTTTAGTTCCTTGTTTTAAGAAGACTTGTTTTGATTCGAATTTTTCAGGAGAAGAATTTGGCAAAAATTGGATCTTATTTTCTCGGACTGCGTTTTGGAATTTACGTTTATTTTCTTCTTTTGGTCTGGAAATTTCAGACTCTCTATAAGATAGAGTGACGGAAGAAGAAACATCCAACAAGGATAATGCAGCTTCTATTGCACTATCTCCTCCTCCTATGACTAAAGTATTTTGCCCTTGGAAGTCTTGCGGATCGATCAATCTATGAAAAACATTTTCATGATCTTCTCCCGGAATTCCTAAACGTCTGCTATCCCCTGATTTTCCGATTGCAAGCAGAACATAAGAAGAGTTGAAATTTTTGCCTGATTCAGTTTTGATTGTGAACCCGAGCTCTGAATCTTTGGAAGGAAGAATAGATTCTACCTTCTCCCCATTTAATATTGGAAGTTTATGTTTTTTTAATACGGATCCGAGTGATACTAAGAGGTCTTCTTTCGTTGTATCTCTGATCTGGATTGGTGAATCCACTTCTAGTTCGGAGGGTTCTGCAAATATAGGTTTACCCTTAGGATAGCTCGTGATCGTATGAAATGGCTGGTTTGCTTCTAAGATAAGAAAATCTAGACCATTCGTCTTTGCTTCGATTCCTGCTGCAATCCCTGAAGGCCCTGCGCCTACGATCAAAACATCAAGATTCCCTTTTGTTTTCCTTTTAGGCTTTTCTAGGATGTTGCGGATCGCCGAAACACCACTCTGCACTGAATATTTCAAAAGTGGAATACCAGTTAGATCACCGGAGATATATATGCCAGGGACAGAACTCTCGAATTCTAGATTTGTTTCAGGGTATTTTTCGGCTTCACCTTGTGGGGCGTTGTTATTCAACCAATCAAAATATTTTGGAACTAAGGATAATAGGCCTTTCATAACTCTTACCGATCAGGAAATCAGCTTGCAAGCTCCGATCTAAAAAGAAAACTCCTGGTAAAATGGATTTTTTGCAAGGACACAATACAAAAAACCGGCTTTTCTTTTTTATAATCGCGTTGCTTGGTTTTACTGGATTCTGCATCTCCTTAGGAAGGGTGGCAGTCGATCCGAGACTCGCTGACTTCTTTTATAACTCTGATTCTCTTTTCTTTTCTATAATTTACCAGGAACTTTTTCTAAAACCCGGAGCAAACTTTTTAATATCTTTGAATGGTTTCGGTTGGACCCCTGCTTTATATTTTTTTCCTGATTTAGTTCAGTATTTTGCACTTAGAACCATTTTCTTGTTACTGGAGAATGGTGGCTGGGAACTTACTCACTTATCTTACTCTGCATTCCAATGGGTCTTTCTTTTGCTCGGGATTATTTTCCTTTTGCAGATATTGACGAAAGAAAAAATTTCTTATGAAATATTGAGCCTTGTATTAGCTTTCGGTTTTTTGATCGGAATCATATTAATTTTATTTAAACAAGATCTATTTGTATTTCTGCCCGGATTTCATGGAGGAAATTTAGCGGTTCTATGTTGGGCCTGGGGGTTTTTCTATCGCTGGGAAGAGAGTAATTCTAAGAAAAGTTTTGTTTTAGTTGCTGGAACGGTATTCTTATTCGCTTTAAGTGATCTTCTATTTATCCCGTACTTTCTGATCCCTACTTTAGGTTTACATTTTTCAGATTGGCTGTTTAAAGAAAGATCCATCCATAGAGTCCAAAAAATCGCATATACTTACTTTCCTGTGTTTTTGGGGATTGTAGCTTCCAGAATTGTTTTTCAAATTTTACGTAAGAACAATTTTATATTTTTTCCAGGAACTGCCGCGCCTAAAAAATTAGGAGAAACAATTGCTAATTGGAAATGGGAAAGTTTCTTCCATTCTTTTTCATATTTATGCAAAGAAAATTGGATCTATCTTGTTCTGATCATTTTCCTATTTGGTCTCCTAAAGTTTTTATCAAAAAAAGAAGAAGGAACAAATTTGCGTAAGCCGATCTATCTTTTCTTAATTTTAGGGATTATAGTTCCTTTATTTTTTTTGGTATACGGATTTATTTTTGGACTAACAGGGAAGTCAGGTATCCAAGGGATAGATAGATATTTCGGTGAGATCCTACTTGGTTTTTTGGGAATTGGCGCAGTTTATATTTTAAAAATTTCAAATATCCCAATAGCGAAATTTGTGTTAGGTTGTGTATTCTTTCTTGGGATCCTTTTGGGGATTTATTCTTCTTATTCTAAAGGTCTTGGGCTAACTCATTATCCTGCAAAAGTTGCCTGTCTTGATGGGCTTGCAGAGGCGAATCATTGGAAGAGAGGAATTGCCAGTTTTTGGTATGTAAGGCCAATGAGGATCTTTTCCAAAAAAGCATTAGAGCCAGACGATTATCTTTATGATCTTATGTTATTCTATTGGCAGAATAATCTAAACTGGTTCGAAAGAGAAAATCCTCCTTATACTTTTGCGATCATAGATGGCGTGGACGAAAAGATCGTAAGAAAAAAAATGGGTGAACCAATTTCTGTTTCTTATTGTGATAAGATACCTATCTATACGTTTGCGAATCTGGAAAAAAGTCTGGAGTTTGTAAGAGAGAACCGAGGCAAGATCGATATCTGGAAATTTTCTACTTCCAGATATTAAGGTTTTCTAATTTAAAATGTTCCGGTGTATACATTATTTACCCGGATCTATCCTTAGTATTTGCCCTGCTCCAAAGTCGGCTATATAAACGGATCCTCTTGCATCTTTTCCGAAACTAGAAATTAGGACTGGCCATTTTCCTAGAGAGTAGGCTTCTTTTACTGAGCTTCCGTCTTTAGGAAGATCGATTGCCCAGATCCTTCCGGATACAAAATCTCCGAATACATATTTGCCATGAAGATCTGAAATTCTATCGTTTGTAACTACATAACCGCCTGTGATTGAACTTCCATCTTCTCTTCCGTATTCATAAACTGGATCTGTTAATCCTTTTTTATCGCAGTCTGTTTTAGGTTCGAAACAATGGGTTGCTTCCATTTTGTTCCAGCCATAATTTTTTCCTGCTTCTACTATATCAACTTCCTCGAATAGATCTTGGCCTACATCTGCTATGATCAATCTTCCGGAAGGATCAAAAGAATATCTCCAAGGGTTTCTGAAACCGTAGGCGAATGTTTCCGGTTTGAAAGAAGGATCTTTTAAGAAAGGATTATCTTTTGGAACTGAATATTCTTTGCCTGGATCTTTAGAATTCACATCCACTCTCAGAACAGAACCTAAGAACGTAGAAGGATTTTGTCCGTTTCCTTTTGGATCTCCCATCCATCCTCCATCTCCCCAAGCAATATATAACATACCGTCTTTTCCGAATGCTAATTGTCCTGCATTATGATTTCCATAAGGTTGTTTTACCTCCATCAAGATCCTTTCTTTAGAAAGTTTTGCTTTTTTAGGATCTTTGGGAAGATCTATTGTCCATTCTGAAACTCTGCTCGTTTCTCCATTTTTTTTTGCTACATAGTTCAAATAAAGAAGTGGTTTTTCAGGAAATTCAGGATGTAACACTACACCCAGAAGTCCTTGTTCTGAGTCGGTAGAAATTCCATCAAGTTTCAGTAATATACCAGAAGTTCCGTCTTTTGGATCCAACCATTTCAAGGCTCCGGTTTTTTCCGCGACTAAGAAGATATCCGGACCAGGGATCATAAGTAAGTCTACAGGTTGTTCGAATCCTTTTCCTATCGTGGTAAGGCTAATCGTGATCTTCTTTCTTTTTTCGTCGTTTTGATTGAAGACTGCAACCAAGCCGGATTCTTTTCCTTCTGCTTTGTACTTGGCCATGTCATCCACATTGGCGACTAAGAGGCGTCGGATGTCATCGCAGGAGAAAAGTTGAAAACATATAAATAATGGAATGCTGAACCTAAAGGATTTGGAAAGGAGAAGTTTCATGGACTGAATTCTTCTTTTGAATCGATTTCCTTCCAGCCTTTTTTGAGAAAGAAGGAGTCACGTAATAGGCGATTTAACCTTTAGAACCATTCCACTCAGATGCAGTTAATTCACCCGATTTAAACTTAAGTAGAGTAGACTCAGAATTCAATTTGCCGAATATATGGGTGGTAGGGTTTACAAAATCGATAAATAATTCATAACGAAATTGTTTCTCTTTAGTAATACTTCTAAAGACGAATTTTTTACTGCTACTTTTCGATCTATCCTTGGGAGGATCTAAAACACTATCTTCCGAAAGATATTTGATTGCATCTGTTAGACTTGCATTTCGATTTTCTTCATACGTTTTTCCGAGCCTCCATTCTTGGATTACTATTCCTTTCTGATCTAAAACTCTAAGTCTTAAGGATCGAAATAGATCTCCTGTTGGAAAGGAATGACCTATATCTTCCGCGAATAAAGAAACGATATATGTTGATTCCGAACTTTTTTCTAGAAAAACGCTAAAAGAATCTCTTAATTTTTGAATATGATGCCCTCCAGGAAAAGTATGAGACTTGGATGAATTAGGTAGTAGATGGCATGATTGGCAATTTTTCTTTCCGTGCCAATAGGATTGTTTCCATTCTTCTACAGTGTTCTGCATTGGAAGATTTGAATAAGAGATGAAGTTTTTCTGTTTAGTGACTGATTCTTTATCCGGAAAATTGAACTGATGGCAATTTGCACAAAATTCCTCGGAGGCTAATAATTCTGTTTGTTTATACTCGTGAACGTTTTCAGTTTGTGTGGGCAAATTGTTAACGAGTATTTTTCCGTCTCTTACATGACATGTTATACAAGATACTCCATCTTCGGATTGGAGTCTTTGGTTTGGATCCTTAGGATCTGAGTTTGCTTGTAGAAAAGGAGCATGGCAATTAAGACACCAGCTCATCGGTTCCTTTTCATGACTTTGTTTGTATAATGGATTGGTAAAGGCTTGGCTATGTCTGGAACCTCTCCAGTTTTCATATATTTTTTTATGACAGGTGCCGCAATCAGCACTGGATTCAGATAATTTTCCCGTTTTGAGATTTTTAACAGAGTCGACTGCTATATCGAAAAAAATCGGATAAACTCCATTCGAAAAACGTAAAGTTTTAATATCCTCTTCCTTACTTTTGCAGAATATGGAACCGCAAAATAAGATGCTAAGAAAGAGAACGAAAAAATGTCTACTATTCAAGGTCGTTGTATGGATCGAATTAGAGTGGACCTATTTTGTCAGGCGTATTACGCCTTTGGAATATTTAAACTTGTATTCCTTATCTGCCGAGACGTATATATAAGGAGAAACTTCTGAAATGGTACAATGAATTGTCTTTTCTGAATCGTCCGGTCCGGTAGAGATATTTCCGCCATCATATTCGATCTGGCAGGAACCATAATCCGATTCAGAGACCGTCAAAAAAGAAACAAGCGATGTGCCTGAATAACGATAAAAAGTCGTCGCACTATCGGAACGGCCAGATGTATTTACCTTCCATTCGGAAACACCGTCTCCATCAAGATCAGTCTCGTAAGCGTCCTTGGTATTTTCCAAAAGAACGAATATACCTTGAGAGTTTTTCAGATATATATTATTGATATCGAATTTTCGATTAAATTCCGAATCAAAAGTATCATAAGAGATCCTATATATAGTTTCCTTCTTCTTTTTGCTAATTTCTTCAATAGTTAAAGTCGAAAGATCTTCTACAGGATTATAACCATTCGTAGATAAAAATTGTATGAGTGATTTATCAAAATTAGCCGCATATTGTTTCGATGACCATTCGAATAAAGTCTGATTATGATATTCTACATCGTTAGCAGAAAACCAAGCATCGAGACAACCGTTTGGTTCTAGGGAGTTTATCGTATAATATTGGAATTTTCTTTCTCCATGATAATATGTAACTCCGGAAACTTTTACTTTTTGTGTAGCCCGAACGAAAGTATCTCCGGGAATAGATTTGTTTTTATCGCAAGATCCTGATTGCCATTCCGTTTTTCCTGGATCTGCCCATGCAGTAGCCCCGCCGTTTAGGATCAAAAACCCGCTGATATCTTCGCTTCCTTCTGGAATTTCGATTGGGGTTCCTTCCGAATTATTTTCTGTACCGGACGAAGTATTTTGATCTATAGTTTTACTTATTAGAAATCCTGCGTAGCTGAAACCTGTCTGGCCAGAAGGAGTAGTTACTTCAACCCATCCATCATACTTACCATCAATTTGTACTTTAAAAGGAGTTTTTCCTGTTACTTTCACTTCAGTACCGTTAGGCAACATCGTGATTATATCTCCGAGTAAGGATGGAATAGATCTAAGTCTTAAGGAAGAGGCGTTTACCATCATTCGTTCGGTGGTTTGTGGAAAGATACTAGCGAACTTATTTCTGGATAACTCTTCATCTAGTGAAATATATCCTTCGGTCTTTTCGGATTTAATGCGATACCATAGAAGACCTTCTCCTCTTTCTTTATCAGGGATCTTATACTCCAGAATTTGAACTACGGCTCCTGCATCTAAACGTATCTCGCATTCTTTTAGGATAGATGGGCCCTTATGAACACAAAGTCCAGATTCTAGAACGTATCCTCTACCAATAGGGGCTTCCTTCTTACAAAATGAGAAAATCGTAATAATGCAAATAATAATGGAAACGGATTTAAGATTCATAAAAACGATGTTGGCCGGCGAAATTTTAAGAACGAAAACTCTTGCGTTTAAATCGAATGTCGATCCTTTTTTGGAGGATCAAATATTAGGAGGTTATTGGAAATGATATGGTTTGAAAGAAGAAGATTGGAGCGTATCGGGATCGAACCGATGACCTTCTGAATGCAAATCAGATGCTCTCCCAGCTGAGCTAACGCCCCTTTTTCAGGGATGAGTGGAAGCTTTGACAGTTTAGAAGTTTGTCGGAAGTCCGACTACCCACTCTATCTAAACCGTTTTACCTGGGCCTGATAAGATTTGAACTTATGACCCCACGCTTATCAAGCGTGTGCTCTAACCAGCTGAGCTACAGGCCCGGTAAGAGACATGATTTTTATTCGAGATTCTCTGGCAAGGGATTTTTAGAATAACAGAGAGGTTTTGCATTTGCGGATTTAAAGATTCACCTTAGATTTGCCTCGTGAGATTCGGAAAAACAACCTTCTTTGCCCTCCTAATCTCTTCTTTTCTTTTTCAGTGTGGCCTTGGCGGATCTGATTTAGAACATTCTTCTGCGAAGAATGGAACTCTGGATTTAAGCAAACATTCTTTCGAAGATGGTAAGATCATCCCTTTAGATGGAGAATGGGAATTTTATCGGGAAGAATTTATTTCTCCACGTGATATCTCCGATCTAAAATTCAAATCCAAAAAAAAATTCGTAACTGTTCCTTCTGTTTGGACTGAAAGTTTTTCCGAAGATCCGGGAGAAGCAGGTCATGGTTACGCCACTTATCGACTTAGGCTGAAATTGGGAGAAAGAAAACAAACCTTGGCTCTCAAAATTCCAGATCTAGGAACTTCTTATATTCTTTATGCAAACGGAAAGAATATCGCAAGTGTGGGTGACCTAGGCAAATCCAAATCGGACGCGAGAGCAAAGTATGAGTTAAAAATTTCTTTGGTTCCCGATTCGGAAAATCTGGAGTTAGTATTTCATGTTTCTAATTTTCAAAATAGATGGGGAGGAGTTTGGAATTCAATTCAGTTAGGGGAATTGGAAAATGTTTTAAAGAATGTTCAGAAACGAAGGGACTTAGAGTGGGCTTTGATACTTATCGCGGCTACAATGTCTTTTTATAATATATTCTTTTATTTTTTCAGAAGGAACGAATCCGCTCATATATTATTCGCATTTCATTGTTTTTTAATTATGATCCGTTCTTTAACAAACGGTGACTCCAGGCTTGCCTATGAATTTTTGCAGGGTATTTCCTGGGAATTGCCAAATCGTTTGGAGTATATAAGTGTATATGCTTCGGGTCCCACATTGTATGCGTTCTTATATAGATACTGTAAAACTGATTTTTGGAGAAGATTCGGTCATTATATTTGTATCCCTTACTATTTAGCAGTCGTTATTGTATTATTTTTTCCTAATGAATATTATACACTTACACTTCTGCCAATCGCATTATATATGCCTTTGGTCACAATGCCTATTTGGCTAGTCTTGCTTGCAATAGGTTTGAAAAGAAGGATAGAAGGCGGACGTATCCTATTTGCAGGCTATATAGTGATTAGTTTGGCAACCTTGAATGATATCATGCTCTTTTTTGGATTTTGGAAAGGTGTTTACCTGATCCAATATGGAGAAGTTGCACTGATACTTGGATATTCCATTTTGATCTCTAAAATTTTCTCAGAAGCATTCCAACGTTCGGATACGTTAGGAACCAAAATGAAATCTTTGGTGTTCTCTACTAGAGAGATCATGCAATCTTCTTCTTATGATAAGGCTGCTGACACTGCTTTAAAGATGTTTCATGAGAATGGAAAAGAACAAACAGTGTATGTATATTTAGAAGAACCGAATTCTTCTGTTTGGAAAAGATATTCTATCTCATCTTTGGGAGATTTAGAAACTGTAGAAGTTTATAAGTATGATGTGCGAGATCTTTTGGGTTTGGACCCTTCTTCCCTTGTTGAGCCATTAATTCAAAATAATAGACTGATTGTATCTGTTCAAGATGAACAACTCTATAAATTGGTCTTTGATCTTCCTTTTGAAAAATATTCTGATGAATCCCAGGTGGATTGGGTAAGAGGGATTGCAGATGCACTTGCATTTTCAGTGCGCAATATTGCAAGGCAAGATAGGGAGAAGCTTGCGATTATAGGAGAACTTTCAGCGGAGATTGTTCATGATTTGGGTCATCCAATTGCGATGATCCGCCAAAATCTGAAAAATATAGGGTCTCAAAAAGGTAAATCTAAAACCAGTTTTCTTTTTCAAGCGGAGAAGGAGGTGGATGCACTTACAAATCTTACCTTAGATATATTAGATTTTTCTAAAAATAGGATTATTTTGGATTTGCAGAATGTAGATATCAAAACTTATTTTAAGGAAATTTTCGAAGACCTTGGGACTTTTTTCCAATCCACTAAGATGAAACTTGTCTCTAAGATAAATGCAAAGGGGAGCATTCGTCTGGATCCACTTCGTATTCGCAGATTGATCTTTAATCTGGCTAAAAATGCAGCAGAAGCCACTGATGAGAAAGGTACATTTTCTATTCGGATCGAAAAAGAGGAGAATGTTGCCTATCTGATCTTCGAAGACAATGGAGAAGGTTTTAGTAAGGATATGGAAAAATATATTTTCGATTCAGGATTCGGAAGTAAAAAACCGTATGGAACCGGGCTTGGACTTTCTATTATTCGTAAAATTGTATCCGCTCATGGAGGAGAGATACTTGTTTCTTCTGAAGAAGGAAAAGGAACAAGATTTACAATTTTACTTCGTTCTTAGTCTGACTCTAAGGACTTGAGTTGAACTAGAATTCTGGTTAATTCTACCATATTATCCACTTCTAACTTTTTGAAAATGGATGCTCGATGGGCTTCAACTGTTCTGACGCTTAGTTTTAGTTCTTCTGCGATCTCTCTGTTTAGTTTTCCTTTGGATAAAAAGTTTAGTATCTCGCTTTCTCTTTTAGTAAGCTTTTTTACTATCTCGGCAATATCTCTTATATGTTTTTCGTCATAGCTGAAGTTTGCAATTTCTCCTGGAAATACTTTGCCTCTATTTAATACTTTTTTAATAGAAGCCATAATAGATTCCATGGAATCACTTTTTAGAATATAACCGTCAGCACCTGCGGAGATCGCATCTTGCAAATAGGACCAATCCCTATGCATTGTTAGAAATACGATCTTCATATCCGGAAATTTTTTACGGATAGAATCCAATTCTTTGATCCCATTCTCGTCTTGGAGAGAAACGTCGCAGATCAGAAGGTCGGGGCTTGCGAAACCCATCATTTTAGTGCCTTCTCGAATGGAAGAAGCTGAACCACAATATTCATAATCTCCGGAAGCTTTGATCTCGGATTCCAATCCAGAACGAACAATAGGATGGTCGTCTATTAAGAATATTTTAGGACGGGTTCGGACGGACATTTTTTCGGATTTTAGGGAATATAGTATCAATGGCAATCCTTAAAATTTTCCGAACCCGTTGAAATATTATAAAATTATGAAGGACTTCTTCTTAGTTAAACTCATAGATTGCCTCATATTCGTTATAAGATCCATAACCAGGCTGGGTACAAGTGGTTTCTGCATACCAAGGATCGAATCCGCCAAACCCAGTTCCGCTGGTATAATAACTTCTGGTAGTAATTCCTCCGTCTGTAGGATAAGTGCATCTTCCACTTCTAGTGAATGAGGCGCCATTTAGTCCGGCGCAATCGTTCGAGGCTCCTACATATGCGGTTCCGCCTCCCAAGGTGTCGTAACATCTTGCATAGTCCATTTGGTTAGAAACACCGGTGGCCTGAACTTGCCCGTTTGCAATATTTGTTCTATAACTTGCCGGAAATGCGCCGCTGGAATATTTAACTTCTATAATATATGTTCCGCTGGTAAGATTTGTTTTTTTAAATTGAGCTCCCGTTTTTCCATTTTCTACAATTGTAGTTTTAGAGCTGGTAGGACTACTGTAATAATATAAATTCAGATTGGCACCAAAATATCCGAAGATATTGAAAAGAACATCTCCTGTGCTTCCTAATGTAATTCTAAGATAACTATTTTGATCTGCAGCGCTTACGAGCCTGCTATAAGTATTAGGCGCTCCTAATGTAATATCTATGATCGGTCTGTATCTTATGGTTTTTGAAAGAAATGGATTTCCGTTTTTTGTGATTACGAGCGGGAGAGTAGTGTTCTCGGTAATCCCTGAGATAATAGGCATTGTAAATTCTAAACTTCCATCTCCGGGAAGATTGATCCCGGCAGCAGATTCTCCTCCTACTGTAATTGTATAATCTCCTGCAACTCCTGTGAAATTATTTGTAGTAAGAGTATTTTCTGAGCCAGGAAAACCTTTTTCAAATACTATATCTGCAACAGGGAGATTATTGAGCACGACCAAATACATTAAAGGATCTGTGCCGCTATTATCTTTTGTACAACTGACCAGGCCGATTGTGTAGAATAATAAAATATAGATCCAAGCTTTTCGATTGAGGTTCATGATTTCCTTGCCTTTTTTAGGAAAATTATGACCCCTAAGTAAATAAATTTCTATTCGTAAGACTACTAGGTCCGTGCTCTCTTATAGGTAGAAGCCGAAGGTGTTAGGCGTGGAATTTATTAAATTTTATTTTTGATATCTATTATTCGAATCTTTAAAGGTTTCAAGTGATTAGTCACTATATTCCAAATTATTTCGTCATCGACCTCAAAATAACCGTGAGTGATGAAGTCGCGTAAGCCAGCAATTTGACGCCATTCTATATCTTGGTTCGAGGTCTTTATAGATTCGGGGATTTTTTTAACAACTTCTCCGATGATCTCTAAATTTCGTTCTACTGCGCGCTTCCTTAGAGTATCTTGCTTATAAAGTGAAAGGCTATTAATTTCTTTCAGAAATTCGAATATTTCATCTATGGAGGTCAGAATATCCTCCAATAATACAATTGCGTCACGCGGCATAGATCGTTTCGTCGATGATCCGTGCTTTTAGTCTGGGTTTAACTTTTTCTTTAATTACTAAATCGATTTTTCTGTTGAATAAGTCCTCTAAAAAGATCTTTAGCCCCATATAATTGGGAAAAGTTTTTTGGCCCGAAGAAAACTCGACTAAGATATCTATATCACTTTCTGGATTGAAGTCGTTTCTGGCAAATGAACCAAACAATCCGATATGCTCTACTCCATAACGTTGGAGGGTTTCCATATTGGTTGTTAGGGAGGAAAGAATTTGATCCCGATTTAGTGAAAGCATTGGCCGATATCCCGATCCTTTTAACTAAAGGTCAGAAGAGAAATTGTCAAGCGCTTTTGAGAAGTATGAAAAATCGCGCTTACTTATTTCTCTTAAAGCTGATCCCTTTATTACCAAGAACAGTCAGCCAAAAGTTTGAATCTCTTATAACAAAATGATAAACTAAAAAAGTCACAGCATATACGAAGAAGATATGAAGTGAAAATTTGATCCAGATAGAGAGACTTGTGCTCACCACCAAGAATCCAACTCCAAGAGAAATTGGATGATGGATTAAATATACAGGCAAACTAGATTCTCTTAGATAAGAACTGAGTTTATTCGTTTTATTAAAGAAGAGCTGGAAAAGTCTGATGAAGAATGCGATCCAGATCCATCCGCCTAAACATTTTAGAAAGATATGAAGTATTCTCATTCCGAATCCAGTATATCCGAAATAAGACCAGTATGGATCTATTGTGCTGACCCAATAAAATAATCCGAAAAATATAAAAGATAAAAACCCAAGTAGAATGATCTCAGAACGATCGGTTTTTCCTTTTAAGATTGTACTTTCTTTTCCGATCAAAAAACTTCCGAATAAGAAAAAGCTGAAATCATATATGAACTGGACTGGTTCTATATTCAGGTATTTTTCGTCCTTTAGGAAAAAGTAATTAATTCCGCAGGTCCAGATTGTGCACCAAATTCCTGCGATAAGTAATGTTTCCCATTTTACACTGGATCTATTTTCAGATCCTTCTTCTCCATATCTGGAAGAAGGAAGTATAAATTTTCCGATCCTGAAGACAACTGGCCGGACACCTAAATATAAAAATGTATATAATGCTAAATATAAAATGAACCAAAGATGAGACGGGGCTGGATTTTTGAGTAAAAATTCTTCCCATAAGAATTTGAAATAGTTTCCTTGGTAACCTTCTTGTAATGCGTTCACATAATATTGCATTGGTGCAAATAATATGATCCCTGGGATTAAAGGAAGAATGATCCTTAATGCTCTTAGTTTCAAAAATTCTTTTAATGTTTTAGAAAGATAGATCCTTTCAGTAAAATAGCCTGAAAGCACGAAGAACATCGGCATTCTGAAAAGGTGCACCCACTCTCCGAATACATCAAAGGCGATGGATCTATCATTATTTCTTAATGGATATATGATAATTGCGGCATATACAATCGCCACATGAAATGCTAATCCTAATAATAGTGCGAAGGATCTGAGATTGTCTAGATAATCCAGCCTGTTTTGTTTGGCCGGAGAGCTTTGTTCAGCCAAGAATTACTGGTCCAATGTGTATTTAAAAAACGTGTCCCGTATCAATATATGGCTTGGGTCGTTTTTAGGTTGTTCGACCATCTTATCTTTTACCAAAAGATTGATCGCGGATACTAAATCCGTATGTTCTAATCCAACTCTTAAGATGGCCCATTTCATAAATGCGCCCAAATGAACTTTGTATTGCCCATCTTCTTGCTCCCCTCTCGTTTGTGCGAAAGTGATGAGTGCAGAAGTTACAATATTCTTTCTGTCTCCTTTTAAAAGACTAGCTATGGTTTGGTTGGTCTCTCTTAATCTGGAAGAAAGCATCTTTACCATCTTTAAAGAGAAAGAAGGATTGGTCTGGATTAGGTTATAGAACACGCTCTCGGTGATCGCAAATAATAATACGTCGGTCTTCGCAATGGCCCTTGCACTTCTGGGTTTGCGATCCACCAGTGCCATCTCACCGAACATATCCCCTTCTTTCAGTTCTATTAGAAGTTTGAATGCTTCTTTTACTTTTTTATGGATCCCCACTTTTCCGGTGAGGATGAGATACATTTGATCAGCAGGTTCGTTCTCATCAAAAATAACAGCAGACTCCTTAAAGCGGAGGCCGTGTTTGTTTACCATATCTTCTGAGATCTTCATGCTAAAACGGACTGGAAAAGTTTTCAGTCCTCATGTACGATATCGGCGATTGGTTGGGAGCCGCAATCAATTATTCTGGTAAGAAGGCGGGAACCTCAGAATTTTACGTTGACTGCCCGACCTTCGTAAGTAGCGTCTCATTCGTTTTCCCTAAGGAGGGAATCGTGAACACGAAAAAAATCCTCCTGCTCTCTGCAGCGTTCATTATCATTTTCATAATAGGTTTTGCACTCAAACCTTCTCCTATTCAACCCATCGCTTACCAACCTCCTGTCGATACTGGTTTGATTGGCAACTTCCAAGAAAACAAAGCTTTGGAATTAGCAGAACTAATCGCACTCGGAAAGATACATGGTCCAGAAGATATAGAACCGGATGAAGACGGTAATATTTACTCTGCAAGCGAAGATGGCAAAGTGTATCTCATTTCTAAAGATGGGGAAATGAAGGCACACGCATTTACAGGAGGACGGCCTCTTGGAATGAAACTATTAGGAGATGGTTCTATTATAGTTGCTGATGCGATCAAAGGTCTCGTCCAGATCAGCAAAGATGGAAAAGTAGAAGTTCTTACCACAGAATCGGAAGGTGTTCCTTTTAAATTCACAGATGATCTGGATGTTGCTAAAGATGGAACGATCTATTTTTCCGATGCGAGTGATAAGTATGGCTCTGCAGAGTATTTATATGATCTAATGGAATCTGTTCCTCATGGTCGTTTATTAAAATACGATCCACATACAAAAAAGACCACTACTCTAATGAAAGATCTTTTCTTTCCGAATGGAGTAGCTCTTTCTAAAAATGAAGATTTCCTAGTATTAAACGAAACTTATAAATATAGGATCCATAGATATTGGATCAAAGGACCTAAGGCCGGAACAAGCGAGATCTGGGCGGAGAATCTTCCTGGATTTCCTGATAATATTTCCTCCGATCGTAAAGGTCATTTCTATCTAGCGTTATTCACCGTTCGTAATAATATGGTGGATAAGATCTTACATCCTCGTCCTTGGACAAAATCAATCGTAGCTAAACTGCCTAAATTCCTTTGGCCAAAACCTCAACCTTATGGTTTTGCAGTCATTCTGGATGAAAACGGAGTGGTTGAGGCAAGTTTCCAAGAACCAAAAGGAAAACACCTGAAAGAGATCACTTCCGTGAAAAGAAAAGGGGAGTATATCTATTTAGGAAGTCTTCATAACGACAGGATAGGAAAGTTCAAACTTCCTCCTGAATTAATAAAAGAATAAATAAGGAAAATTGAATATATCATGGATTTATCCATACCTAAAGAATTAGACGGAATTAGAGCAAAAGCAAAAGCATTCGTGGATGAGATCGCCATTCCCGCAGAAGATCATTACGATTACGATCATGGCAGAATGCCAGAGGCGATCGCTCAAAAATTAAGAGAAGAAGCTAAAAAAAGAGGCCTATGGACTGCTCACCTTCCCAAGTCAGAAGGTGGTTTAGGTCTGGATCTAGTTGGCACTGCACTTGTATTCAGTGAGCTAGGACGCTCTCCTATTGCTCCCTATCTTTGCAACTGCGATGCTCCTGACGAAGGAAATATGCACCTTCTTCATTTAGCAGCAAACGAAGAACAAAAGAAGAAGTATTATCATCCTCTTGTAGAAGGCAAGATCCGCTCAGCGTTTGCAATGACTGAACCTCCTCCAGGTGCTGGTTCGGATCCCACTGCTCTTGCGACTAACGCGGAAAAGGATGGAGATCATTATATTCTGAATGGTCATAAATGGTACTGCACTGGAGCAAATGGTGCTTCTTACTTGATAGTGATGTCCAAGGTGAATGGTAGTTTCAGAAGGACTTCTATGTTCCTTGTGCCAACGGATTCTCCTGGATACACAATGGTTCAAGAGATAGGAGTTTTAGGTTCTCATGGTCCCGGCGGTCACTGCGAATTAAAATTTGAAAACGTAAAAGTGCACGAATCCCAAGTACTCGGAAAAATTGGAGAAGGTTTCAGACTTTCCCAAGAAAGATTAGGTCCTGCAAGACTTACACATTGTATGAGATGGATCGGACTTGCTAGAAGATCCATGGAGATCGCAAGAGAATACGCGATCAAAAGAGAATTATTCGGTGGAAAATTATCTGATCACCAAGGTATCCAATGGATGTTTGCAGAATCTTCTTTGGAAATAGAGTCAGGTTTTTTACTTACGTTAAAAGCTGCTGATATTCTTCGCAAAGGTGGAGATGCAAGGCAAGCAGTCTCTTTAGCTAAATGGCAAGTGAGTGAAACATTGAACAAATGTATCGACAGAGCCATTCAAATTTGTGGATCTCACGGTTTTAGCCGTTATCTTAAATTAGAATTATTTTATAGAGATGCGAGAGCTGCAAGGATCGCAGACGGTCCTACCGAAACCCATAAAATGGTGATCGGCAGGAATTTAATATCTGGAAAGGAGAGCTTTTAATCGTGAAAGATTCCGAATTGAAGGAAAGGCTGGAATCATATTTAGGAAAAAGGCTCCAAGGAACAGTAGAAATCGCTAATATGGTTTCTCTTTCGGGAGGAGCCTGCCAGGAAAATTTTTCCGCCGATATCAAAGTGAATGGCGGTCCTGAATCTGGCCAATACCAAACTGTATATCGAACAGATAAAGGTGCGGCCTTGCTTGCTTCTTTATCTAGGATCAATGAATTCAAAGTTTGTAGAATGGCATTTGAAGCAGGAGTCAAAACTCCTGAGCCATTTTGGTTAGAATCTGATATTGCAGTTACCGGAAATCCATTCTATTTTATGAAAAGGATCCAAGGTAAGGCTACAGGAAGATTTGTAGTAAAAGATCCAAGTTTAAATAAGGTCCGTAAACAAATCACCCAAGAACTCGCAGAAAATCTTGCAAGTATCCACTCAGTGACTCCTGAGAAATGTAAGGATGAAAACCTTAAAGAAGTTTTAAATCTTGGACAAAATGTAAGTGGTAAGACTGTAGCCCAAGGTTCTGTCCAAGCATTACGTTCTCAATTGGAATCTATGGATGGAGCTTATCCCGCTATGGAAATCATTTTGAATTGGTTAGAGAAGAATGCTCCTGAAAGTGATTCAGTTGTGCTGATCCATGGAGATTTCAGAACAGGAAACTTCATGGTGAATTCAGAAGGTCTGCAAGGAATTGTGGATTGGGAATTTGCGCATTGGGGAGATCGTCACGAAGATCTGACTTGGTTATGTATGAGAGATTGGAGATTCGGAAAATTGAATAAGGAAGCTGGCGGTTTTGCAGATCGTTCTGAGTTCTACGATATTTACGAAAAAGCTTCCGGTATAAAACTAGATCCTATCAAGATCAGATATTGGGAAGTGATGGGAAATCTTCGTTGGGCGATCGGTTGTATCGGCCAAGCAGAACGCCATCTTTCTGGAAAGGATAAAGGAATAGAACTCGCATCCATAGGAAGAAGAGCCTGTGAGATGGAATACGAGGCAATGAGACTTATTGAAGAGTCCATAAAATAAGGAAATCATAATGCAGGATAAACCAAGCGCCACGGAATTATTGGAAGCAATCCAGGATTTTCTAATGAAGGAAGTCCTACCTGAATTTAGGGATAAGGACCTTCTCGCATATAAAACATTAGTAAGTTGGAATATGCTCGGAGTGATTTCCAGAGAGATACGCTCTGGCGAAGAATCTTTAGATAAAGAACTTACGAGACTTTCCTCTTTACTCAAAAAGAAAGCGGAGTTTCCTAAAACTTGGAATGAGAAGAAGAGCCTAACTTCTTCTTGGAATGAAGAACTGAGAGATATTATCCGAAAGGAAAAAAAATCTTTGGAAGATACGGAATACTGGAAACATATAAAAGAATCCGTAATCGAAAAAGTTGAGATCGTAAATCCTAGATTCACTACGGAATCCTAGACATGTCCGTAATATATCTGATTCGCCACGGACAGGCGAACTCCACTGGAGAAGATTATGATCTATTGACTAATAGGGGAAAGGAACAGGCCTTTGCCCTTGGAAAGTATATGGCTTCGAATGGAGACTTTCCAGATAAGATTATCTCTGGGACAATGAGAAGGCATAAAGAAACTGCAGAATTTTTTATGAAAGGGATCAGTTCTATACGTTCAGATCTCAAAGCTGAATCTGATTTTCATTCTTTCGATGCAAATTGGAATGAATTTCCTTCCGAGTTATGGAAGAAGTATGCAGAGCATCTTTCTGGAACAAAACCTGAATTCCAAAGATCCCTATTACAATTTTCTAAAGTTCGATTAAAAGGCGGGGTTCGATCTGCCGCTCTGTTCTTTAAACTAACTGAAGAGATCTTATCTGTTTGGAGAAAAGGAGACTTCACTCCGGAAGGAATAGAAACTTTTGCAAATTTTCAGTCCAGAGTAGAGCTTGCCTGCGATACTTATTTCCAACCTTCTAATTCAGAAAGAACCTTTATTTTTACTTCAGGCACACCAATTTCATTAACTCTGAAAAAGCTACTTAGACAAGACGAAGATGTTTTTACTTGGATGCCTTGGATCTGGAATAGTTCTGTAAGTATGTTCCGTTGGGTAAGAGGAAGATATATTCCTGTGAGTTTAAACTTTCTTCCTCATATTCCAGATAAAAGTGATAGGACATTATACTAAATCTAAACTTGTTCTAATGATAGGAACGTTGTTGTAATTCGTTCGTCGGAATTCCAACGGCGGGTTGTTTCCTTTTGGAAATAAAAAAGTGTGGACTTAGATGTTTGAAGGTGTAGGATTCTGCCCCGCTAATCCGCATGAATTCCTTGGTATCCTCACTAGAAATTCGTTCCTCAAAGGATAGAAATTTAGGCTTTCTATCCATATACATAGGATCTGCATTCGTTCTTATACTATTTGTTCTCATTTATTTCACGGATGAAACGGAATTATTACGGATTTACGATAATATACATTGGACTTCGTCTATCGCGATTGCTACGATCACTGCTTGGTTCGGTTATAAATCTGCAGAAGGGAAGACTAAAAGATTCAGGCTCTGGTTTTTTCTAGGACTTCTTTCTTATTTTCTGGGCCAGGTTGTTTGGGATATTCAGGCCATTTCCAAGTTTTATAGTTTTCCTGCACCAAGTGATCTATTCTATCCATGGTTAGGGCCATTCTTTGCTATTGGATTTGCTAGATTCTTAAAAGATAGGGTTCCAACTAATAGAATGAAGGTGGCCATTATGGATGCCTTAGGGCTTGCGATCGCAGTACTTGCAGTCACGCTAGTCTTATATCTTTCTAAAAAAGAAGATAGGCCTTGGTTCCAGTTATTAACCTTATCAGCTTATCCAGTGTTCACAATTTCTGCAGCGTGTATTGGCGCCTTGATGAAACCTTCCTTACGTTTAAAGGCAGATTTTTCTTTTTTATGTTTGATAATCGGACTCGCAGGAATGGGGATCAGTTGGCTGCAATGGAATTCTTTATTTTTGATTGCTGTTCCAGAAGACGGAACCTTGACTAACGCAGGATTTTCCGCCAGTCTTCTTCTATTAGGATACGGGACATTAACCTGGGTTCCTAGTTCTTCTGGAGAGATAGAAAGAGAATCGGGAACAGAAAGCGGGCTCCTAAGAATTCTTCCTTTATTGGAAGTGATCGTTTGTTCTGCGGCAATCGTTCTTTCCTTAACTCTACCTGGTTTACCTGAGATCATTCGATTGGTGATTTGGTTTTCTGCCGGGGTAATGGTGGTGATTGCAAGTCTTAGGCAAAGTTTGCTCGTAGCAGATCTGGCTACCGCAGAGTTTGTGATCCGAAATGCAAATAAAGAATTAGAGGTCACAGTCGCAGAGAGAACGGAAGAATTAAGATCTACCAATACATATTTGATAACTGCAAACGACAAACTCAGATCTGCAATGGATGAACTCAAAAAAACCCAAGAAAATTTGGTTCGATCCGAAAAAATGGCGGTATTAGGAAGATTGATGGCAGGAATTGCTCACGAATTAAACACTCCGTTAGGCGCAATTCGCTCTTCTACCGAAGGGATACGTTCTATACTAAGCGAACCTTGGGAGAAACTTTTAAAAGATTATTCCAGTTTTAATAGAGAAGAACGAGAATTTTGGGGGATCTTATTCAAGAAAGGAGGAACAGTTACTTCTGACTTCGATTCCAAGGAAGAAAGATCTAAAAGAAAAAAATCAGAAGTAATACTAAAAGAATTCGGTATAGAAAATTCTCTAGTAATGGCGGATGCTTTGACAGATCTCGGAATTTCCCCTGATCAAGTTTCTGAATTAGCAGACAAGATCCCAAAAGGAGAAAGAGGATGGATGATCGTAAGTAATGCATCTGCTCTTTCAAGCATTTCCAGATCCAGCCAGCTAATTTTGGACGCTTCTATCAAAGCCTCTAGAGTGATCCAGGCATTAAAAAGTTATGCATCCGGAGAAGGGGATTGGAAACCTCACTCAGAATCTGTTTCTTCTAAAGAGCAGATAGAGAATATTATCACATTATATTATTCTAAAATAAAAAATAAGGTGATTGTAGATATCAATATCCCTGAATCCGCAAAGGTATTGGGGGATCCAGAAAGATTATACTTGATCTGGACTAATTTGATAACAAACGCATTACATGCGATGAATTATTCTGGAAGGATCTTTGTGGATGCAGAAAGAAAAGGTGAATACTGGGTGATCTCTGTTCAAGACACAGGCAGTGGAGTTCCTATAGAGATCAGGGATAGGATTTTTGATCCATTCTTCACAACCAAGTCTCCTGGAGAAGGGACAGGGTTAGGTCTAGATATTTGCAAAAATGTGGCAGAAGAACATGGAGGCTCCATCAGATTTGTCAGTTCAGAAGGAGGTACAACATTCTACGTTACCCTCCCTGCCTCGCCCTAATTATTAGGTTGATGTGAAAAATTGCCCGTACAGAGTTGTGCGAGCTTTCGAAATTTTTTTCCAGATTCTTATGAACGGACCTAAGAGTGACAACGTATATCGCGATCTATTCGAACAATCTCCTATCGGACTTATGATCTTTGATAGGCAGGGCAAAATTATAGAAGTTAATGATTCTTCTCTACGTTTCCTAAGAGCAGGGAAAGATAAGATCATCGGGCTTTCTTATTCTAACCTAAAAGATACAAGAGTTTCCACATTAATTGGCAAGGGCCTCCAAGGAGAGGCTTCCGATTACGAAGGACCTTATAATACTACAGTCAGTGGATTGTTATTACAGGTCCGTATTAGAGTAAATCCGCTCTTTGATGATTCGGGAATTTTCGGTGTTACTTTAATTTTCGAAGATCTAACAGAAAGAAAGAAGACGGAAGAAAAATTAGCAGTAACACTTTCAGACATTCGTGTCGCTCAAGAAGCATTAGAAGAGCACGAGGTTAAATTTAAGACATTATTCGAATCAGCGGGAGAGGCAATCTTTCTCATGGACGATAAGATCTTCTTAGAATGTAATCCTAAAACAGAAGAGATGTTTGGATGCAGAAGAGGAGATATAATAGGAGCTTCTCCTGTAGATTTTTCTCCAGAGATGCAGCCAGATGGTGCTCCTTCTTCTCAAAAGGCATTTCAAAAAATACAAGCCGCTTTTGCAGGCAAACCTCAGACTTTCGATTGGTTACATTGCAGAAAGGATAGGACTAATTTTGATGCAGAGGTTACATTAACTTCTGTAACTCTGAATGGAAAATCTCTATTGCAAGCAATCGTAAGAGATATTTCGGAAAGGAAAAGAGCGGAAGAAGAGATCCGACAATTAAATGAGGATTTGGAACAAAAGGTTGTTCTTAGGACAGAACAGTTAAAGGCAACAAATACTTATTTAGAAAATATAAATAGAGATCTTCTTTTAGCATTAGAAGAGTTGAAATCTACTCAGGCACAACTAGTTCAATCTGAAAAGATGGCAGTGCTCGGGCAATTGATCGCTGGTATTGCTCATGAAGTGAATACTCCTTTAGGCGCGATTATTTCTTCTAACGAAGGAATACAAAGTGTATTCCGTCAAGATTGGGAAAAATTACTCTGCGAATTTGCAGACTTGGATACTCAAGAAAGGGAATCCTGGAAGAAAATTTTCACCAAAGGAAGTATTTTTCCGGACTTCTATGATTCTTCTGAAGAAAGAAAAAATAGAAAGATCATCCGAGAAACATTACAAAATCTTGGATTTCCATCATCCGAATTCTTATCTGAAAACCTTGCGGAATTAGGGATACGAGTAGAAGATATTCCGGATTTAGTCCAAGGAATTCATAAAGAAAAATTTCCTACTTTAGTTGCAAATGCTTATAATCTTTCTGGAATTTTAAGATATAGTAATGTGGTCAGAGAAGCAGCTTCTAAGGCAGCCAGAGTAATAAGAGCTTTAAAAACCTACGTATACCAAGACCATGCAGGTATAAGTCTGATCGATATCCGAGAACAGATGGATCTGGTCTTAACGATATATTATAATAAGGTAAAGCAAGGCGTTGAGATCCGTAGGAATTTTGCAGATAATTCGCTTGTGAAAGGACAAGCAGATCAGCTGACTCAGGTTTGGGCCAATTTAATCAATAATGCATTTCAGGCGATTTCTTACCAGGGAAGATTAGATTTGGAATCTTATATCAACGGTGATTATCTGATCGTATCTGTAACTGACGATGGTCCTGGAATTCCAAAAGAGATCCAAGATAGGATTTTCGAACCATTTTTCACCACAAAAGAAAAAGGAGAAGGAAGTGGTTTAGGTTTGGACATTTGTAGAAAGATTGTAGAAAGACACCAAGGAAAAATAGATTTCGATTCTGTTCCTGGAAAGACTACATTCAGGGTTCATCTACCTTTAGCGGAAAAATTTTAAAAGCCGCTCTTTTATAAAAGGCGGCTTTTTTGTGATCAGGATTTTTTAGGGACTTCGCTTCCTTTAATGAAAGCGGGTCTTGCTCCTAATTTTTCTTCCCAGGCTTTGAGTTTCGGATAATCATCCAGAGAAAGATCAATATAAGATCTTGCTTTTACCCAAGGCCAGGTCGCGATGTCTGCGATACTCAATTCACTTCCTGCAAGATATTCTGATTCTTTCAGACGTCTTTCCAAAACTGAATATAGTCGTTTTGTTTCATCTACATAACGATTCATCGCGTATGGAATTTTTTCAGGCGCAAACTTAACGAAATGGTTTGCCTGTCCTTGCATTGGGCCGACGCCACCCATTTGGAACATGAGCCACTGGATAGCGATAGATCTTTCTTTTGGATCCTTCGGTAAAAATTTTCCGTATTTTTCTGCAAGATAGATCAGAATTGCGCCAGATTCAAAAACAGGAAAATCCCCGTTGTCTTTGTCTACGATGGCAGGTATCCTACCGTTTGGATTGATTTTTAGATACCATTCTTCTTTTTGCTCTAATTTGCTAAAATCGATTGGATGTACTGTATAAGGAATTCCTAATTCTTCCAGCATGATGGAAGCTTTTTTTCCGTTAGGCGTCCCTGCGGTATATAATTCGATCAAATGATTCTCCTTTAACTCGGCCGGAAAATCCGGATATAATTTGGACTATGGTTTTTAGACTCTTGGCAGAATTCTTTTAGAGTAAAACCCTTTTATTTTTTGGAGAATCTTGGAGATCAGGCAAAAAATACAGAATGTATAATATGCCCGGACAAAAGGAGCATACTTAAAATTCCTAGATCGTATGCGATATTTCTCCAAGGTTGTTTGTGAAGAAAATAGAAAATTGCATGAAGTATCCTGGATAATATAAATATTCCGGAATAGATGATGGTCCCTTCATGCCAGCTATAAGTATGGATATATCCTATTAACAAGAATAAGAAAATTGGAATATTCTCTAAGTCATTCCTGAATACTCCGTTTGCAGTTGCGACTACCGTATGATCGTCTGTGGCCGGAAATGAATTGGTAAAAAACTCTGCGTCTTCTTTCCAGCGGAATGTTTTGGTTTTGATCCGGACCAAACCCTGAACGATGGAAGTGGAAAGTAATTTTAAAAACAGAATTACTGTAACGATCGCAAAGACCTGCCAAGAAGATTCCATTCTATGCTCCTGAATGCAAAGATTGACGGAGCATAGGATCGAACTTAATTCAGATTAATGCGAGCAAAAAATAAACTTACTCAGACTTCAGTTTCTCTTTTTTGAGTCGTTTCCTGATTTCTTTTCCTCGTTTTTGGTTCTCTTCCAGAACTTTCAGAATGATATCCACAGGAAATGCGGTGCCTTGGAACATTCTTGAAAAAACTCGATCAGGCATATCATACCAGCGAGCCTTTGAAGAAAGTAGAAGTTCTCCTGTTTTTTTAAGATGTACAGTTCCTTTTGTATAAAGCCTTCTGCGTCTTACCATTGTGACCCAACATCGGACTTCTAACTCTTCTCCCAAAGGACATGCCTTATAATAACGCATATACAACTGGTCGGTCATCACAAAATGACCTAAATGAAAACATAAAACACCTTGGGCCTCATCTAATAGAGTAGCAAGAGCTCCTCCATGAGCATAACCCGGTGCTCCTTCAAAATCTTTTTCTATAGTCCAAGCAAATCGAACTTCTCCGCTTGGTTCATGAAAAGGAAAGCTTGCATGCAAACCTCTTTTATTTTCCGGTCCACAACCGAAACAATTCTTATGATGCCAGTCTTGTCCATTTTGGCTGGCCTTGATATGTTTATAAATGTCTTCCGCAGTCATCTGTTTATACAACCATGGAAAAATTCCGAGTAAACCGAACAAGGACGAAATTCGAGACAAGACTGTAACGAACAGTGTATTTGTTTTGCTTCCGAACTTAAAAGAAGAAGGCCCAAATTCTTCTTCAAATCCCTTGACCGATTCCTGCCAGTTTATAATCTCATTTCCGTCGAGGAGTGAACGATGAAAGCCGCAGTATTAGAATCCGGAAAAAGAAATTTGGTCATCAAAGAGGTTCCAATTCCTCATCTTGGCCCAGAACAAGCTAAGGTAAGGATCAAAGCTTGTGGTATCTGTGGTTCTGATCTACATTTAGTATTACATGGAACCTTAAAGTGTAAACATTACCCTCAAATTCCTGGGCATGAAGCTTCCGGTGTAGTGGAAGAAGTGGGAGAAAAAGTCACTCGTATCAAAAAAGGAGATAGGGTAGTGATCGCTGCAGGAACAAGCTGCGGTGTATGTTCTCATTGTTTAGCAGGAAGAGAAAATCTTTGCAAAGAGATCGGAGTATTCGGTTTTGATAGAGAAGGTAGTTTTGCAGAATATAATATAGTAGAAGAACGTTATCTGTATCCTCTACCTGACTCAGTTCCTTTTGAACAAGGTGCAATCTTAGCAGATGCAGTTTCTACTCCTTATAACGCGATCAAGTTCAGAGGAAAGATCCAAGACGGAGATAATGTTGCAGTCTTTGGGTGTGGTGGCCTTGGAATTCACGGAGTAGTGATAGCTAGAGCTTTGACTAAGGGTAAAGTTATTGCTCTGGATGTGGACAGAGGCGCACTAGAAAATGCAACCGCTTATGGTGCAGACGAAGTAGTGAATTTAAGAGATATAAAAAATCCGGGTAAAACCTTAAAAGAAATTTGTAAGGGTGGAGTGGACCTTCTCGCAGACTTCTCAGGAAGAATGACAAATATAGAAGAGTCACTTCGTGCAATGAATCCTGGAGGAAGAATGGTGCTTGTAGGAATTGGAAGAGAACCCTTAAAGTTTTCCATTCCATTCTCCATCATTGAAAAACAGATCACAGTCGCAGGTTCTTATGGTTCGGATAGAAGAGCTATCCCTGAATTGATAGATCTTTATGTGCAAGGAAAATTAAATCTTAGCAGATCAATTACGGATGTGAGAAAATTAGAGGACATCAACGAAAGTCTGCAAGATCTGGAAGACAGAAAAGGAAATCCGATCCGATTCGTGATCTCTCCTTCATAATTTCAAAAAGAACTTTGCTTGCTATCGTATCTGCTTCTTAAATCCTAACGGATAGATAGCTGATGTTTAAAGAATATTTACAGTATATATTTTCCAGAGGGCAGATCCGATTTATCGTACTCGTCCGGTCCATTTTAATATTGTTTAGCGCAACTCTTGCGATGCAAGCAGGAGGAGCTGTAACTCTGGACTTACTTCTGGTCATCTTAGGGATAATCGGAACTTATGCGGCGAATGGATTTGTGATCCGATCTAAAATGGATCCAGAGAAGCCTGTAAAATTTTCGAAGTACTTTATATTCTTACTTCCCTTAGCATTGTTTTTAATCCTCTATCTTTTGATCTTTCTTCAAGTGACAGGATCTTTTTTAGGAACGCAACTCGAAGAATTTGCCAAAAAGAAGAGTATTGATCAGAGCGTTCCTTACCCTGTGGAATTCATTCAATTCTTTTTGATATCCACATTTGTATCTGGATTAATTATGCATTTGCTCTTGCCGGTAATTTTTTCCAAACTAAGTTTGATCCAAGGATTGAAAGAATTACCGAATAGCATCAAACGTTCTGATTACATTATGGCAGCTTGGACCCCGCTCGTAATTATGTTTGCTCCGGTGCTTTTGGCTTCTCTTATTTCCAGTTCTGAGGAAATGACGGATTCCGTTTTTGGAAAGATTTTACAGGTCGTGATCTTTTTCTTTATGCTCACCTCGGATATTTTTTTACAATACCCGACTTACTATTTGATCCGCACCGAGAAAAAGACCGCAGACAGTCCTGAAAATTAGAGCTTAAGCTTTTAAGAAACTCATAGTATCTCTTAAACTTTTTGCAATATTCAATAGCCCAGTTGCACTTCCTGCGATCTCTTCCGAGTTTGCAGCGCTGTTCTGGACAGTGACAGAAATATTTGAAACCGCATTTGCAGTTTCTGAAATTGCTACTTTTTGTTCTCTAACAGAAGTTCTGATCTCTTCCGATTTCGAATCTACATCGTTGACTGCGGTGATGATTGTTGCCTTCTTCTCTTGTTGGACTTTCATAGTGGAAACTATATTGTCTGAAGAAAGTTTAATGAAGGAAAGCCCTTCCAAAATTTCCGCATATACTTTCACACAACTATCCACGAAGTTTTTGCCAGATTCAATTTCCTGATTACTTGTGCGGATCAAACTTTCGATTGTTTTGGTACTTTGATCCGTTTGTTCTGCGAGTCTAGTTATCTCTGTGGCAACTACTGCGAATCCTTTTCCATGTTCTCCAGCTCTCGCTGCTTCAATAGCTGCGTTTAATGCAAGAAGGTTTACTTTTTCAGAAATTTCCTGGATGATCGCTGTGATAGATCTCATTTCTCCGGAACTGGATTCAATTTTTATCATACTTTCGGAAAGGCTTCCCATCGTTTTTTTACCTGCTTCCGTTTTAGAATACATATCCGAAATTTTTCCTAAAGAATCAGAAACTGAATCTCCTACCTTAGTGATCAAACTATCCAGCTCTTTCATTTCACCCGAGAAAGAAAGGATCAACTTATACTGACCTTCTGCATTCGTAGTGACTTGTTCCATACCTGCACTAATCTCTTCAACCGAGGCAGAAATTTCTTCCACGGAGGCGGATTCACTTTGGGCATTTTCTGAAAGATACTCACTTGATTTAGAAAGTTGTTCTGCAGCCACCAAGATGGATTCAGAGAAGGTAAGGATAGAAGAGAGCATCTCTTTTACTTTTGTCTGAAAATTCCGGAACACTAAGGATAAGAGATAAAGTTCGTCTAGATTCAGAATATCTTCGTCTACTTCTACCGGATTACTAAAATCTGCATCTCGGATCGATATTCTAACTCGATTTAATCCCTTTACGAGTCGGATCGAAAACTTGATAGAAGCATACAAAATATATACGAGTGTAAGTGCAGAAAGTGAAAGAAAAATTGTAAGACTCAATGCGTATTCTGTTTCTGCTCTTTGGTAAATCCTTTCCGAGATAATCAGCTGAACTGAGATCAGCTTTTCTATATTCCCAGCAACTGGATCTATCATAGAATACATCCTATGATCTGCAAAATTTCCCAGACCTTCTTTGTCTTTTGCAACCATAAGTGCTCTTGCTTCTTCTACACTTTTATCCGCGTCTGCAAAAAGAGGTTTTAACTTATCGATCAGCACAGTTTCTTCTTCTACCAAATGGGTTTGGAGATAAGCATTCCATTCCGACTTGATGTCTTTCATAGCCTTGTCTAGATTTTCGATACCTTCTTCGTAGGTGAACGCGCCACTTCTTGTTTTGTGAACACAATCGACGATGGAGATTGCATAATGGTCTGAGATTGTTTTTAATTGTTTTAAAGGAATTAATCTGTCGTTCCGGATTGTTTCTATATCGTTGATCCTAGAAGCGGAATTGATGAGAGAAAGAGCCAGGATAATTAAAAAAGGGATTAATACAGAAGAGAACAAGATCGCAAGTTTAGATTTTAAGCTTAGTCGCAAATACCATTTCATGAAAACACTCCGGCCGGGGAGTATAACATAGAACACAATATAAATCGAGCAAATTAGAACGCTTCCACCAACTAAATGAGAAGAACGATTTTCTGACTGAAGAATTTATTTCCTAGGGGATAGTATCTTCTTCACGAGTATACAAAATCGATTTCAGTATACGAAATAGAATTTACCAAAGTGAAACAACTGTTAGATATCTGATTTACCTCGGCTTGGATCATTGTAGCGATTGCTATAGGCTTGACAGGTTTGGATTAACGACTAATGTCGGAGATCAAGCCCCCTGGCTTTATATAATACGAATGTTATAAAAAGGGAGAGGCGGTAATGAGCCTTCTGAAACAAAAAATAGAAAGAGAAAAAAAATCCGGGAAACTGCTGCTCCACTCATTGATCCTCGCATTTGCGATCAGCGGGTCCGCATTATCCTTAGCTGCGTTTTCTTTAAAACAGATTCCAGACTCTATTGGTCCGGATGGAAGAAATATCTCCAGACAATTCTTCCAATTTTTGAAAACAGCAATTATTAAAAACAAGTATGATGGAAGGGCAGAAGGTTTTCATAAATATCTGGATCGCTCTTTGGAGAGATTCGAATTAAAAAATTTGTTTAATTCTGAATACATGAATAAGGATGATAACGGGCAACATTATGTTACCTACCGGGGTAGATTTGCGAACGATGGATACAAGGTAAGCCTTGAAACAATCCGCATGAAGGAGGTTCCGATACCTAGTTTCGGCGACTTCACTGCTGAGTTTGCATTAAAACATAATCCTAATCCTGCTTATGGTGGGAATTCCTACTCCGGAAATCTAGATGTTCTAACTCATTTGGGGCCATTCACTCATAAACATGGGCTGAGTGCTATGGATTCTGGGTTACATTTTTTAGATGCAAATAATTTAAAATCTATCAACGCGCCTGAGACTACTTCATTCAAAAAGATTAAGGATCCAGAAGCAAGAAAGGCTATTAACGATTTTACTGAATCTTTCCCAGCTCTAGCAAAGTTCATGGGTTATTATTTTGGTTTGGATTCTTTGTTGAAGGTCCAGCAAGACGGAAAACTCCCTGGAATTACTGCTTTTGCATTCGAAGGAAATATTGAACAAACCTTGATGAGAGATTATCCGGATCTAGGCGATTATTTGGATGATATCAAATATTTAGGATTTATTAAATTAAGAATTACGAATGTTTCTGGAAGATCTTTGGCGGAATTTGCGATTGAATCTAAAACAAGAGAGATCCGTTTCAAGTTTTTCACACATAACGGTAAAGTAATCCCTTATGATACAAAGGGAAATTTTTATCCTCAAGAAGCGTTCACGCTTAATTCTCTTTCTGAATTTCCTTTCGTAGTAAAAGCAAGTTTAGAAGCAAACCTCTACGGTTTAATGCTGGAAAACAACGATGTTCAATTGCTCGGCAGATTTTCCAATACTGCAACTTCTGGGATCCTAAATTTAAAAATAACTAAGATAGAAGAGTTTGATGTTAGTGGAGCCTTCGCATATTTGGCACCTTCTTGGGCGATCAATCTATTTATCCCTGGAAATCTTCAGTCTATTATCTACGAGTTCACTGAAACTCTTGTAAAAGCAAATAATGGAAAAGGGACTAACATCGTACTCCGATGGGATAGAGATTCTTCTAGAACAACTATGAAGACCCATATAGAAACAGAGTTTTTGGATAATTTTTTCATCAGATTCGGCTTGAAGATCTGGAATCATAAGGTCCTTCCGGATGAAGATGCAAAGGATGATATTAGAGCGGTTCTTTCCAAAACAATCGACCTGTTATTAAAAGGAATTTAACACTTTACGGATCGAGGTTTATTCGATCCGATTGTGGGAATTATGCAAACAAATCAATCTGTATCCATTAGTACTCGTATAGTCCAAGTATGTTTGTTTTTAGCAGCCGCCATTGCAATTTTTGGCGGAAGTTTGCAGATGTATTTAGGTGAACCTACTGTCAGCGCAAGGTTGGACAATATACATAGATTCATGGCTGGGATCTATCTATCGATGGGATTGATTTGTTTTTGGGCGGCTTATACAATTCGTGTCCAAAGAACTCTGGTGTATCTGATTGCTTTAGGAATATTTATTGCCGCGCTCGGGAGAATACTTTCTATCTCTATAGTTGGTTTGCCGGAGCCTGCCGGGCTTTGGATTGGTTATTTAACTCCTGAGATATTACTTCCTATCATTCTTGCAATCGCTCAATCTAGAAGAAAAGAAATCCAATAAGGTTAATTTTTTAGATGCTCGTATGTTTATATACGAGCATTGATCTTCTTCTATTAAGATAATTTCCAAACATTCTCTTTTGCAGAATGTCCTTTTAATCCACCTGCCATTTCCTGACTTAAAAGATTTTTTAAAGTAAAAGTGTTTTTATAATGTAAGTTTACTTCTTCCGTTGAAATAGAAAAGGGAGGACCTGCCATTTTAGATTGATCATATTCAAATGTAATCAGAAGTTGAGGCGCTTCATTTGTAATTTGAGTTAAATGCGAAGAATATCGAATTCGGGTTTCTTGTGGAAGTGCTACTAATGCCGCTCTATCATAGACTGCATCTACAGGACCCAAAACCTCTTTAGATAAATCGAATATATCTCCTACGAAGATATCTATACCGTTCGAGCTATATAGGACCAGTTTTCCTATTTTAGAAATTTTAGGCTCTACTCCCAATTCTTGAAACAACTGTTGGATTGCCATTTCTACAAGCTCAGCACCAGCGACTCTATATCCTTTAGAAAGAAGCCAGGCTATGTCTAAGGTTTTGCCGCAAAGTGGAATAAACACACGGCTATCTTTTGGTATAGAAAGTTCCGCAAAATAATTGAGTAAAAGCGGATTAGTTTCACTTTCGTGGAAAGGAATATTATTTTCTTTCCATCTGCTTAGCCAAAAATCTTTTTCCATTTTTTATCCCTCTAATTTGCGCTCTACTCATTTGTAGGAGTTCCAACCTATGGTAATTGTTTTGGAACGTTTGGCAACCCTTTAGAAAGAGGAAAACGGGTGTATGTCAAGTGATTCATTCGAATTCGTGTGCATGTGCACATGTTCGGATATGCACGCAAATTCACACGCATAGGCGCATGTGTGCATATGCCTTTATAAAATACCCATTATTTTATTCTAAACTTCTACTAAATCTGTGCAGAATTGCTTAAATCTTCGCCAAACAATCAATATCTCTTTTTCTTATTATTAAACGAATTATGAAAATAAAATATAAATTCTACTTGCAAGGCAGCTGTTTTTAGTCTCTTTAAATGGGGATGGAAATTTTTGTTTGGAAAGGTGATATCACGTCCATCCAAACGGATGCGGTGGTAAATGCTGCTAATTCTTCCCTATCGGGAGGAGGTGGAGTGGATGGTGCCATTCACAGAGTGGGTGGGCCAAAGATCATGGAAGAATGTAGGATATTAAAGATCAAAAAATATCCGAATGGTCTTCCTACGGGACAATGTGTTCTTACCTCTGGTGGACAACTTTCTGCCAAATATGTGATCCATGCTGTGGGTCCAGTTTGGAAGGGGGGAGATTATCAGGAAGCGTCTCTATTAGAAACCTGTTATAAAAATATTCTACAATTATCTTCGGATCGTGCATTTGAATCGATTTCAGTTCCGAGTATCAGTACAGGGATTTATGCTTATCCAAAAGAATTGGCTGCTCCAATTGCAATCCGAACGATCTTGGATCATAAGGAGCAATTTCCCAGAAAGTTGATCTTTGTTTGTTTTGATCAAGAAACAAAGGATTTATATGAGAAAATTCTAAACCAATCTGGTATTAATTTTAAAGAAGGAACTCCTTCCTTCTAATATTCTATAAGCCTATTCCTGCTGCTTGTCCGCAGCTGGTGTACATATCTTGTTTCGGGTTTATTGCATAGGATTCGTCGGATGTTGCTTTTCCTAAACTATTATTGATAGTGCTATCGAATAGATTCGTATTTACACAAGATCCCGAAGAATTATTACATTGAACATTTGCGGGAGGGCTTGCTCCATTTGCCAAAGTATTTAACCAAGTTGCAAAATTAACTCCTCCACTTTTTAAAGAATACATATCATTATAAGTGGTGATTGTGTGAACATCTCCGGGGCCTATATAATATCTATAGTTGGGTTTGGTAGCCGCATCCTTCATTTTAGAAACTGCCTGTTTGGACCAATCACAAGTAGTATAATCGTTTGAACTAGATGAACTTCCATCTGGCACAGAACTTCCGTCACTGTCTCCGTAAATGGCTGAATATGATTTTCCGGCTTGGTAAGGATCAGGAGTGGTCGCAGTCGAATAGATCAAGCTTCCATCTTTAATCTTATTGATCTGCCCCATTGTATGATAAAAAAATCTTTGGTTCCCATCGAATAATGCAGTGTATTGTCCGAGAACATCTCCAGAATACTCAGTAGCCACTTTTTTGAAGAAGTCATTAATAGAAGGTGAAGCTCCAGTCGTATAATTTGCATCGATCCCATTCACCCAAATCGGAAGATTAGAAGAAGAAAAACCAGTTCCACTTCCAATCCCATTTGTTTCTACACCCCAAGAGCTTTCGAGTAATGGAAAAAATGCATCATTTGCACCGTAAGCAGCTGTCGGCACAACTGCGTTGGAAGCATCAGATAACATCCTAACTTTTGCACCGGAATCGATTGTAGTTACTGTTTCTCGAATAATCGGATAATTTAATATAGCTCCATAACCTCCAGCACTTTGGCCGGTCACAAAAACTCGGTCCAGTTGGGGATAAGAATTTTGGACAAATTTTAAGACCGAGATCACATTATCATACCCATGATGTTTAATGGTCCCACTTGTATAAGTTTTGTCCTTACTTCCTATATGAAGATCTCCAGTGCAATAGGGGACAAATATAATATCATAATCTTTGAATGGATTTGCCGCTACGGATTGGTCTATAATACCTTTGAATAAAAGATCTAATGCAAAATCAGGGACCGTATTTAATTGATTAAAATAAGTGACTGTATTACTTCCGAAACAATTTGCATCGTCCCAACAAGCTCCTCCTCCCATAAAATTGATGAGTAACTTTTTGTTATTCATAGCTACAGTTTTTCTGAAAAAATAGAAGTTCACATTTCCTTCTGTTCCGCTACATTTCGGATCGAAGGTCGCAGTATATGTATAAGGGCTTGCGCCATGATCCACCTGAGTTGTAAAGGTTCCAGGTTCAGGAGTGATCCTTGTAAACGGGCTTGTGACCAGATCTACAATGAGTCCGGTGGTGAGAAGTTCCTGGGAATTATCTTTGTCTTTTGTACAGAAGATTTGAGAGAATAGAACTAGAATTACAAGATATCGAATGTTCATAAAAGCCTGATACCACCCCGAAAGGTGATATAGGCTTTATTTTATTCCTGCTTTATAGAATGTCAAGGACCGAAACAGGTCTCGTATAGATCTTTATTATTATCGAATGAGTCCTGGGATGTCGCTCTTCCTAGGGTATCATTCAGAGAATTAGCCCCGAAATTTTTATCAGTGCAAGGATGAGATCCTGAACCCGCAGCGCAATCTACAGTTGTTGGAGTTCCTGCATTGGATACGATCGATTTTAACCAGGTATTAAAATTCACTCCATTACTCATGAGTCCATACATTGTATCACTTGTGGTGATTGTATGAATGTCTCCAGGAGCTCTATAGTAATAATACTTTGGAGCTGCAATGTCGGACATCGCATTATTCGCGTTGATGGCCCAATTACAATTGGATGGAGTATTACCGGTCTTAGGAAGATCTGGCACATCCCGAGCATCTCCTGGTCCGAAATAAGAACTAGAATCGGAATAAGAAGGAGTTCCCGTGTCAATGATCCCCATTACATTGAAGAACCATCTTTGAGTTGAATCGAATGCTGCAGTGTATTGTCCTATAACATCATCCGGGTATTCTCCTGCGATCTGGGTAATATAATCTTCGATAGAAGGAGTTCCGGTCGTCAGGTAGTTGGCTCCTACCACCCAATCCGGAATATTCGGTCCGCTTCCCCATTGAGTGTTTACAATATCAGAGAAAAATCCATCGATCACTGCTCCATTAGAAGCATCTGCCACTAAGCTGATCTTACTAATATTTGGAAATTTTGCACTTTCCGAAAATACTGAACGAATATGAGGATAATTTAATACTGCTCCGTATCCTCCTGCACTTTGTCCCGCGACTACCACGTTAGTAACTTGTCTATAATTCGATTGGATATATTTTAAAACTGAAAGAACATTATCATGTCCTCTGTGACTATAGACAGAAGGATCAGAAGAAACATAAGGATCATCGTATGTCGCTACATCTTTGGAGCCCATATGGAGATCTCCAGTGCAATATGGAATAAAAAGAACATCATAATCTTTTAATGGATTAGAAGAATTTCCTGCATCCAAAATTCCTTGGAATGCGACCTTGATAAAAAGATCAGGAACATCATTTAGGAAATTGAAGAATGTTGTAGTATTCTTTCCAAAACAGTTATTATTACTCCAGCAAGCTCCTCCTCCCATAAAGTTGATCAAAAGTTTTTTATTATTCGCAGAAACAGATTTTCGGAAGAAATAAAATTTAGTGTTTCCTGCATTTCCGAAACATTTTGGAAAATATTCCCTTCCTGGTGTTTGGTAATTGGCATTAGTATTCGGGATTATGATTGTATCGCTGGAGGGTGGGGTGATCCTTTCGTAAGGATTATAAAGAACTTCGCCTAAAACTGCTCCTGTAAGAGCTTTTGTATTGTCCGGTTCGTCTTTTTTACATCCGATAAAAAGTAACATCGGAACTATAAATAGAAGCGATAGGTTTTTGGCCTGCATTCGTTTCATCTCCACTCTAGAAAACAGTCAAATTGTTTTATATTTCCATTAAGACTGGCGTATTTCCTCAAAGATTCAAGCCCTTTTCATTATCGCAGAAAAAGAAAGATTTGAGTACTAGGAGCGAGCCCAGAAACTGGAATTGGTCTAATTATTTTTTAAACCGAAGGTGAAACCGTGGATCTTTTTGATAATATGGATGAAGTAGATGGAAGTATCATACCAGTAGACTCCATTCTTCCTCCCGAATTATTCTTAGTGCCTATCAAGACCAGACCGGTATTTCCCGGGATCATCACCCCTCTTATTGTTCCTGGGGGAAAATTTGCCAAGGCTGTGGACGAGGCCTTAAAGGGTAATTCTTTCATTGGTCTGGTCCTTCTCAAAGATGAAGAGAACGAAAAGAAGACAGAAGAGAATATTTATGATTTCGGTGTAGTTGCCAAGATCTTGAAGAAGGTAAATCTTCCTGATGGTGCAGTAAATATTCTGATCAATACTGTTCGCAGATTCAAAGTAGAATCATTTTCTTCTGTAGAACCTTTGTTGATCGCAAAGGTGAATTATCCGGAAGAAGAGCCTGGGGCTTCTAAAAATACCATCAAAGCTATGATGAGAACCCTGCTCATTATGACAAGGGAACTTGCTCAGAATAATCCTCTTTTTACAGAAGAGATGAAACTTACAATGCTGAATGTAAATGAGCCGGGCAAGATGGCAGATTTTGTATGCAGTATTTTGAATATAGAAAAAGAAGATTATCAATCCGTAATTGAATCCGTAAATCTAAAAGATAGGATCGAAAAAGTATTACTCTATCTCAAAAAAGAGATCGATCTAGTTTCTCTCCAAAGAGAGATCCAGGAGAATATCCAGGATAAAATAGATAAACAACAAAGACAATTTTTCCTAAGAGAACAATTGAAAGCCATACAGGCTGAACTTGGTCAGAAAGAAGGTAAATACGAGAAGAAGTATGAAAAATTCTTAGAAAGACTAAAAGTTATTCCGGCAGATCCGGAAGTAATAGAAGAAGTAGAACGAGAAATGGATAAGTTCTTCTATACTGATCAGAATACTGCAGATTATAATGTTATCCGAAATTATTTAGACATCATGGAAAGTCTTCCTTGGGAAGCTGCTCCTTCCCGCGAAATTGATCTAGATAAAGCCAGAAAAACTTTAGATAGAGATCATTATAAATTAGATGATGTAAAAGAGCGAATCCTGGAATTTTTGGCGGTGAAGAAGTTAAAGCCGACTGAGAAGGGCTCCATTCTTCTTTTGGTGGGACCTCCCGGAGTTGGAAAAACTTCTATTGCTAAATCTATAGCAGAAGCAATGGGCAGAAAGTTTTTTAGATTTTCTGTGGGCGGAATGAGGGATGAGGCAGAGATCAAAGGGCATCGTAGGACTTATATTGGAGCAATGCCTGGTAAGATCATTACTGCATTAAGAATTACTAAAGAAAAAGATTCAGTAATTCTTTTGGACGAGATAGATAAGCTTGGTCTTGGAATGCAAGGAGATCCTGCCGCTGCACTTCTAGAAGTTTTAGATCCAGAGCAGAATAAAACTTTTAGAGATCATTATTTAGATCTTCCTTTTGATCTTTCATCTGTATTCTTTATCGCTACGGCAAATACGTTAGATTCTATTAGCAGGATCCTTTTGGATCGTATGGAAGTGATCAATCTTTCCGGCTATATCACAGATGAAAAAGTACAGATCTTCAATAAACATTTATGGAAGAAGGTACTGGAGAAAAACGGGATAGAGCCATACGGCATCCAAATAGACAAAAAAGCTGTTGTCTCTCTGATTGATCATTATTCCAGAGAGTCAGGAGTGAGAGGACTTGAAAAACAATCCGACAAACTTGCAAGAAAACTCGCTCTTCATATTGTAAAAGGGGAATCTTATCCTAAACATATAGGACCTTCCGATGTAGAAAAATTCCTAGGAGTTCCTAAATATACGGATGATAGGATGACTAAACCTACAGTTCCCGGAACTGCTTTGGGACTTGCTTGGACTTCTGTAGGGGGTGCAACATTACTCATCGAAGCAGTTTTTGTAAAAGGAAAAGGCGGGATCCTTCTTACTGGAATGATAGGAAAATCCATGGAGGAATCTTCCAGTATTGCCCTCAGCTATATTAAGAATTTATTAGGTAGCGAAGAGTTGTTCACCGAAAAAACGATCCATCTTCATGTTCCTGACGGCGCCACTCCAAAAGACGGACCAAGTGCGGGGATTACAATGGCAACTACCATTCTTTCCTTAGTGCTGAATAAAAGGATCAAACTTGGATTTGGTATGACTGGAGAATTAACTCTTACTGGCGAGGTTTTAGCGATCGGTGGTTTAAGAGAAAAAATCGTTGCCGCAAAAAGAGTTGGAGTCCATAAGATCATTTTCCCATCGGACAACAGACCTCAGTTAGACGAAATACCTGATTATGTGAAGAAGGGAATGGAATTCTTTCCAGTTTCTAGATTTGAAGAGGTTGCTAAAATTTTATTCGAATCGAAAACGATTGATGGAATTTTAAAACCAAAAACAGAGCAGGTTGCAGTTGTTAAGAAGACAAAACCTTCTCCTAAAAAGAAGTCGGTTACCCGTAAAAAGAAATAAGGCCTAGAATTTGCTTGGTGAGCGAGTTCTAAGCCGCCCCAAAATAATTTGCTTTTTAGGACACCTTTCGGACGCTGTTCGGAGGAGACCATAATGGGCGTACCTTTCATAGATATTAAAAGATTCGAGCCGGGATTACTAGATGCTTGGGAAGATAAAGTAAAAACTCTCAGCAAGAACGCCTCCTTTATCGGAGGAGAAGAAGTCGCATTATTAGAAAAAAATCTGGCAACAACTGCTGGAACCAAATATTCGATTGCGTGTGCAAACGGAACAGACGCGCTTCAATTGGCTCTAAGAGCCTTGGGAGTGGGGAAGGGAGATAAGGTATTAGTTCCTGATTCTACCTTTTGGGCAACATTCGAATCAGTCGTAAACGTAGGAGCTGATCCAGCTACAATAGATACAAATCCAGATGATCTACAAATGGATTTCGAAGAATTCAAAAGAGCACTCGAAGAGGTAAAACCAAAAGCTGCGATCATAGTTCACCTTTATGGCTGGGGAAGCTCTAAGTTAGAAGAATACCGCAAACTTTGTAAAGAGAAGGGAGTTTTCTTATTAGAAGATGGAGCTCAATCTTTCGGAGTTTTGTATAAGGGAAAACCTATTTACCAAGACGCATTGATCACTACTACTTCTTTCTATCCTGCAAAAGTTTTAGGCGGGGCCGGGGATGGTGGAGCGGTTTTCACAAATGACGAAGAGCTTGCAAATAAAGTCAGAATGCTCGGAAACCATGGGAGAACTTCTCATTACGGTTACGGAGATGTGGGTTGGAATTCCAGAATGGATACCTTGCAGGCTGCATTCTTAAATTTGAATATTCCTTATTTGGATGCAAGGATCGCTTCTCGCAGAAAAGCAGCTGAAAAATATTACCAAGTTCTTCCAGGTTTAGGGGTGAATGTAATCCATCCTCCAAAAGACTTTCAAGAAAATGGATATTGTAACGTTACTCTTTTCGATCCTGCGGAAAGACCAAAAATCCAAGAAGTCCTAAAGACAAAAGGGATCGGTTCTGCGGTTATTTATCCTGGAGCGATGAGTGATCAACCAGGTGCAAAACCATATATCGTAGGTAAATTTGGAAAAGAACATAGAACTGGAAAGATCTGTGATTCAATTTTAAATTTCCCTCTATTCCCTTATATGACTGATTCCGAATTGGAAGAAGTTTTTGCCGCGATCAAAGAATACAAAAAATAAAAACATTTTATATTCATATCCTGTCTGAAAGGCCTTCAGGCAGGATAATCCTTATAGAGGATATCTTACAGATGAAAAAGATTAATAGTATATTATATTTTCTTACTGTTTTTGCAATGAGTTGCAATATTATTGAATCAACTGGTGCCACAAAGAACTCATTTTCTGGTGGTGAAGCAAGGGAAATAATTAGAAATGCAGCGTTTAACGCAGATGGGGTCTACTACACAGAAAAGTTTGGTGGCTATAGTGGTTTGGTAGAGAATGTCGCTATTTCAAATTCATTGATTGTTTCTTTCACTTTAGATCTGGACGATTCAAAATATTATAAAAGGAAGAAAGTGACTGATTGCGCTTCTGATATGGAAAAGTTTTCTTATCTCAATCGTTTTGATTCTTTGTCAACATTGACGCTGAGTGAAAATTGTCGTAACTTCGAAGAAATTAAGTTTCTTCCTAATTGATAAGGCAATTCTTAATCTAACTTAATTCCGTCTTTCGGTTTATTTATATTTTCTTTTCATACTGAGCTGATTTCTTTCTCGCCAAAATCTGCAAAAAATCATTTTTATTCCGAAAGAAATTAGATTGCCACTGTCTAAGATTCAAATTTAGAATGATTCTAAATTGGCTAAACTAAAAAGGAGATAAGTATGAAACCGAATATAGGAATCCCAGAGAAGGATAGAGAGGCCATCAACCAAGGCTTACAGAAACTTTTAGCAGATACGTATTTTTTATATTTAAAAACTCATAACTACCATTGGAACGTAACCGGACCCTTATTTAATACATTACATTTGATGTTCATGACTCAGTACACTGAGCTTTGGAATGCTTTGGATCTGGTTGCAGAAAGAATTCGTTCTCTTGGTTATCCAGCACCCGGAACCTATAAAGCATTCTCTTCTCTAACTTCTTTAAAAGAAGAAGACGGAGTTCCTAAAGCGGAAGATATGCTTAAAAATCTTGTAGAAGGGCATGAAGCAGTGATCCGAACTGCAAGGGCAATCCTTCCTTCTGCGGATTCAGGTGGGGATGAGGTGACTACTGACCTTCTTACCCAAAGATTAGAGATCCATGAAAAGACTGCTTGGATGCTCAGAAGTATGTTGGAGTAGAATTTTAGAATATTCTGAAAAACAAATATTTCGGGGAGAATTCCCCGAAATAAGAACCCGGAGAGATCGATCTGGTATTCGATCTTTCTCCCCGGGCGTAGAGAGTTAGAGAGTGAGGATATACTCCACTAGATCATCCACCTCAGTTGCTGAGGCAGAACACCATGGATGAGGAGCGGCTGGCATTCCGATTGGTTGAGAAGTTCCCAACTCTTGAACGCCATATTCTCTTCTCATCTTCTGGTAATCCCAATAGTACCAATCTGGATCCCAAGGAACAGTTACGAAATATTTATGTCTTTCGATGAATCTGTTTCTTTTTGTTCCTGCATCAGTATTAGGAGATTTGAATGCTCTAAATACATCTGACTTTCTGTTTTGAGGAGGATAAGGTTCCGGATGATCCGGTCCACCCAATGCAGGAGTCACAGGTGCATGTAGAGTATAATACTGGTTATAAAGAGCAGACCCTTCTGTGCATCGAGCAGGATTGACCAGGTCCTCTAAGTTACGAACGTGACCGTCACTTAATAAACCTCTATGTTGTACCCAATACATAGCTCTTAAGAAAGTAGCACGAACAGATTGTTGTTGTTTATGATAGATGGTTGGTGCGAAAAATCTTCCCACTTCATTGATCTTAAACATCTTCTCGTTAGAGTTCAGACCCACCTTATCATTATGACAAGATCCACAATCTCTTTGGAAAGTTGCCTTTCCTCTCGCAACTGCAGCAGCAATGCCAGGTTGGTTTTCCCATCCAGCTTGGACGAAAGCACCTTCTCCTGAATCTGTTCCTGCTTGAGCGATCAGTTTACCCTTAGATTTTAACCAACGATACATTCCCACTTGTCTGAGAGCCTTATCGTTTTGGTCCAACTTAGTCATATAGGCGGTAAGAGCTTGTAGTTCTTTCGCATACATTGCACCAGTAGCTCCATCAGGTTCTTCCGAATGGATATAAGAACCTTCGAATCCTACGTAAGATTCTGTATGAGAAAGAGATCTTCTGACTCCCATATAATTGGTAACGTTTGGAATTGCGATTGGAGAGAACTCGTAATCGTTATCAGTTTCGCTACCTTCTCCTTTGATACGGATCAAAGAGTGTTCGCCAGCTCCTTGTGGCATAACGTAGATCAACATTGTTTTATCTACATCTTTGGCAGAAGAGTCGAAACTTGGTCCAGGTTCACTTTCTTTGATTCCTTTAAAATCTCCTAATAGAGACCATTTCATGGACCATTTAGGGTTAGGAAGTCCTGGAATTACTTTAGTTACAGTGTTTCCAGGAGAAGCTTCATAAGTGATCTTATATCCATGACAAGAAGCACAGTTGAATCCAATCCATTCTCCATTACCTGTATACGGATGAGATGCTTCCGCATATCGATAACCTGCCCAACCGCTATTCTTAGTATTCCCTTTAAATTTTTGATCCCCTCCCAAAAGTCCTGGGATTGGAGTTGGTTGAGGATAACGATCGAAATAGACGTTATCAATTGCTGCAGAAGGAACTTGGCCGGAAACTGTTTGGTAAGCACCGAATAGAAGAAGTGGATCTGCAGTGTATCCAGTAACTGGATCTTTTGCTTGGTATGCGAAAATTTTCTTCCAATCTAAATTTCGGATCGCGTGAGCTACACCTATATTGAAGTCGTAAGACCAGAAAATCTTTTCGCCTAATGCAAGGATGGAAGCGAAGCCAGGGTTGTTCACATTTACTTGTAAAGGTGTAGTACCTTTCGCATCACTTAAGATAGAGACAACATCACATTTATGTTTGAAGTCTTCGTCAGTAACTCTTCGAGTTTGTGCATCAATTACGTTATGCGGTTGTCCAGGATGAAGTAAAGAGTCGTTATATCCGATTCTTTTCTGTATCTGAACTATAAGAGGACCTGAGGTTGTGTGTTCAGGAACTTTGAATTGGATCTGATTATCAGTCCAAGCAAGAATATACTTGCTCCAACTATCCAAAGGTTCATCCACTTCGAAGTTCACCTGTTTGGTGATGTCCAATCTTTGCTCGAACATTCTCAGATCAGTTTCCAGAATTCTGGTATTACCGATCATAATTTTAGAAAAGTCGATTTCAGGTCCGGCTCCAAAGCCTGTTCCTCTAAGTGTGATGGTTTGGCCAGGGCTGAAAGAAGGAGTCGGGTACGCCGGCCCATCCGTTACAGTCTGCCATACAAGATTTCCATTTACCAGCACCGATTGTAATACCGGCTCCGGGAAAGAAGATGCGGACACTCCGCGAATTCCTTCTCGGATCGGATCAAATTTACATACTTCTTCCTGGTTTGGGAATTCTGTAAAAATTCCTACGGGGCAACCCGCAGCTAATACAGCCATCCCTAACAAGGCGTACCGCAAATAACGTTTTGCGGCACGTATTCTTTGCATTTCCATTTTTCCGCTCCCTAGTCCGGAAAGAAAATTCCGGATCAGTTCTGGCGGAGAAGAATACTCCATAATAAAAATTGGGTCGTCCGAGAGACAGAATTCGAACGTTCGAGTTTCATTATTCGAACAGTTGTGTAAAAATCAAGATTTGGAAAATAAGTAAGATATAAGAGAGAAGATGATTTGGTTCTGAAAAAGAACGGAAAATGCAAGTGTTCGAAATAAATATTTCCTACTTATTTTATTGGATCTCAAATCGTTCTATAGCTTGTTTCGAATGAGAACACTTGACAAGCCTATCTATTTTCTTAATATACCGCCTATGTTAAATCCCGAAGTGGTGACTCCTTTATTCTACTTCGGAAGTGGCCTTTCCTTTTTATTGGTGGTCCAAAAGTTAATTCCACCTATAAAACGCAGAGAAGACAGGATTGGAGCACTTCTGTTTCTTTCGTTGGGGATCATACTATTCACAGTTGCGAATGTGGTCTTGGAAATAGACAGGACTTACCCACATGCAATCTTCTTATTACTCACTTCTTTTTCGGCTATTGGACCCTTATCTTTACTATATACACATTCTTTGATATACCCTAACCAAACTTTGTACAGGGACATACGACTTCACTTTCTTGTGCCTGGTCTTTTTTTATTAGGTGAGTTACTTTTTTTCGGAAGGCCTTGGGATTCTATCATCTCCGATCTGGGAGACTTTAGAAATGTTAGATATAAACATTATCTTTCTTGGGGATTTTTTCTAACAACTGCGCTTACTACTGCTTACTTCGGATTTAGATATAGAATGTTATTAACTGTAATCTCTATTCCAGAGTTAAAATCACAAATAAGATTCATTTTTATTTTGGCGACCATTACAGTATTTGCAATGTATTCCTTGGTATTCGGTTTCATGTTCGGCCTGGATATTTTGTTTAGAGTGGGTGGACTTCTTGTGACTGGGATAGTGACACTTCTATTCTTGGCTCCTTCTAGATATCCGGACTTTTTTGCTCCTTTAACTAGAGAAGTTCGAAAGAAGAAGTATGAAAAATCTCTTTTGATCGGTTTGGATCTGAACTTATTAGAACTTAGGATCCAAGAATTAATGAGAGAAGATAAACTGTATCGAGATCCTGAGCTTACTCTTCATTCTTTATCAGAAGACTTGGGGATCAAACCATATCAGTTGACTGAATTTTTAAATGAACATCTACAAACCGGATTTCATAATTATATCAACGGATTTAGGATAGAAGAAGCGGTCAAACTTCTGGAAGAAAAGTTAGACCAGGACATTCTTTCCATCTGTTATTTTGTAGGATTCAATTCTAAATCCTCTTTTAATGATGCATTCCGAAAAGTAACAGGAAAAACTCCTACACAACTTCGTCAGAAGAAATCGGAATTTCCTGAAAAACAAAAAATGCATACTGCCCGCACAGGAGTTCCTCCTTTGGGAAAAGGACTAGGTGGTATGGTGGAACTTGGTGATTCAGATCGAATTTCTGTGAAAAATCGCCCGATCAAGGCTGAAAATCGGTAAAGAGAAGGATCCATTCTTCTCCATTTCTATCATACCAATCTTTCTCTGAATAATAAGTCCCGCCTAGAGTCTCTATTATTTTTTTCATATATGGTTCGCCTGGATCAAAGTCCTGTGCATCCAGGAAGATAGAGCCTCCCCATTTTTTCTTTGCCTGAGTATGGGAGAATACACCTTTTAGAGATTCCACTCTTTCGTTATTCAAAGGGATTTGGTATTTTTGGCAAAGTTCATAAACAAGTTTTGAAACCGCGGTGATCTGAGCAGGATTTGCAAGTAACATCTCAGTATCCTTGCCTACGATCTCTATTTGGAAACAATTTCGGTTTGTGCCTGTGGCGGCCGCAGCCATATGAAGTGGAGAATCCAACAATTGATAGATTTTTCCGTCCTTATCAGCAAGGAATGTGGCTGCTAAATTCCGTTTTTCTAATACTCTTAGAGTCCCATCATAATCGTTGATCGCAGTGAAATGTAAGACAACACAATCAGCGGTGATAGCACCTCTATAATTGTATCTAAGTCTTTTTTCTTCAGGAAGAAGTCCGTCTGCGGTTTTTTCTATGGTCTCCAGCTCTGCTTTAGGAGTAGGAGTGACAGATCTACCTTTATCGTAGCTTGGTTCTTTGACTTCTCCGTTTTGCCCTACAAATGGTTTTTCTTTTCGAAGGACCCATTCTCCATATCTATCCTTCCATTCCATCTCGGGGAAGTAAGAACCTTTTAATTCTTCCAGAAGTGCTTTTAGAACGTTCTCATTCCCGCAATCACTTCCATTTAAGAAGCCGCCGAATTTCTTTTTGGCCTGGCTATGTGTAAATATTCCGGAACGACTGCCAACATCGAAGTTTGTAACCGGTATTCCGAATTCCTGAGAGGTTTTTGCGATCGCGTATAGTAAGGATTTTTTCTGGAGAGGACGTTTGAGTATATCTTCCTTATCTCCTTCCCAAGAAATATGGATCATACTTGCATCTGTTTTTGGTGCAGCCTTGATAAGAGATATTCCGGGATCTTCTATCCCATATATCTTACCTTTTTTATCTACGATGTAATGTACTAACCATCCGGAATTTGCACTTTTTGTAATATAGTCTTCGGCGGAAAGTCCCTTGGTATGATGGAGTAATATTCCGCTTACTTTTATTTTTTTGCGAAGAGTGGAGAGCGAAGCTAGGCTTTTATCCTTAGGCAATAATTGAGAGATCGGATAAATAGGAGAAGCAGCTTCCGCAATAGAAAAGTTTGTCTCCGGAAGGGAAGAACAACTAGATATAATACATGCAGTGAGTGATAGAAGGACAGTTCTCAACATCCTTTCTCCGTTAGTTTTTCTTTTAATAGAGAAAGGTCTGATCTAACTCTTTCCAAAATGGATTTTGCTTTAGTATGTTTATTTAGAAGATACTTATATTCCGGGACCGCACGATTTTTTTCTTCTCCAATATCTGGCTCTAAGGGAAGTGTTTCCAGATCTCTGAGTGAAGCTTCTGCATCTGTTCTAATCTTGGTCCAGTTTGCAGTATAAGAAGAATAAATTTCTTTAGGAAGTTTATCTCTGGAAACCTTGATACGTTCTTCCATTTGAGGAAGATCTATCTTTAGGAATTCGCTTAATGCTTGGGAGTCCTGGACTAATTCCTCTAAAATTCCACTTAAATGTTTTTCGATGGCCTGTCTTTGGGAGTGTATCGCCTTTTTGGCTCGGCTGAAAATCCGCAACATTGCCAAGCCGGAAAGTATCAGGACAGATAGGAATACCCAAAAGGAAAATTTGGAAATGACCCAACGGAATCCGGGAGAATCGAACCATTCCTGAAAATAGAAGGCACAAGCCCCTAAGGCTAATACGATTAAAAAGAATACGAGAGCAAGAAATCGCCTCATCTCTTTCTCATTTAGGAAAAGGTTTTCTTTCTGTCAAGGTCAAGACGGACCTTCTCGAAGCCGAAACTAAATAGTGATGGATGCTTCTGCGAAACATTTTCCTTCTTCTTCCCGCAAATCCGACCCACCTAAAGTCGTGAACCTTGGCTTTTATCGGATCAAAAAAACTCTAAGGGAAGAAGGTTTCGAAGTAGTGGAAAAAGCAGACGGCAAGATCACTCTCGTGCTTAGAGTAAAAGACTAGAAAATTTCACACGGAGCTCGCGGAGGACGCAGAGAGGATTAGTATCCATTCACTAATCGAGTAATTCCGTTTTTTAATAAATTTTCATTAAAATTAATTAGTAATCCACATTGCAGTTTCATAAGGCGCAGATAAGTTAGTGTTTGCTTGCTATGAATTGGAAGTAGCTTCTCGACTGACTTTACTTCTACGATAATCAGATTTTCTACCAGCAAATCTACTCGAAAGGCATTCTTTAAAACAATATCTCCATACTGGAATGTGATATTCTTCTGTCGATTTACATGTAGATTTTGCTTTTGTAGCTCTTTCTCCAGAATGAATTCATAAACAGATTCGAATAAACCTGGCCCTATATCTTTATGAATTTTTAAGGCGGCGCCTATAACTATCTCTGTGATTTCATCGATTTTTAGATCTTTCATGAGAATCCCGGAAAGTACAGGTCTTCAGATGCATCTTTCGATTGTAATTTTTCCCAAAAACTCCGTGACCTCTGCGGTCTCTGCGTGCTAAAAATTCAGCGACTCCTAAATCCTCTGCGTCTCTAAGGTGCAGATTCTTCTATCGTAGGAAGGTCGTCTGAAAATTCTTTTGGTTCTGGTTTTTTAGGGACCAAAGTTTCCCCGCAGCTTTTTTTGATCAGTGAATCTATTTTAGATTTTTCAGCAGAGTGGGGAAGTATGCGTAGATAGATCCTATAATTGCGAACCGCTCCCGGACAATATCCGTTCTTTAAATATAAACTTCCGAGTAATCTTCTGGCGCCTGGATGAGCAGGCTCATGTTCTATGATCTTTGTAGCGAGCCTCATCGATTTATCTGGATTTGTTTTTGCGTTCTTCTTGGATTCATCCCAGGTTTTGATCAGCTCTTCTTCATATAAATAATAGAGTTGGTTGTTTCCCATCTCTAATACTCTGAATACGATTGCGTCTTGGGCTCCGCTCTTGCATACTCCGAACCAGATATCTTCTCCGCTATCGGTCATTTTGTTTCCGCGGACTTTGATTAGGTCGCTTCCATCCAAACAACCTGCCATCTCGTATATATCTCTCATGGCTGCAGGCGAAACCGCTAGTAATACTCTGAGTTGGTTTCCGTAAGAAGCGATATCATCTTCCGGCATTGCGTCTTCCGGATTGATCACATTGGGAGAATCATTGAATATTCGAAGCTTGATAGAGGAATCTAGGACCCAATCAGGTAGATCTAGACTTTTTATAAATGCATCTTTTGGTTTCCAGAAAGATCGGATGGTCTCACAGGAAGAAAGGGTGAAAACCTGGACTCCTAATAGGATCAGGAATATGCAGAATTTGGATTTGGAAGCTTCTTTTCCGGTTGCCACTCAGGGTAACTTGTGTTTTCTCGATATAAGAAGCAACCAGGAAACAGATGCCTCAAGAATTGAAAGCCAAGCTGGACGGAAAGGGACAAAAACATTGTATTGTTGTCTCCCGTTTTAACGAATTCATAGTCGAAAGCCTTTTGAAAGGTTCACTTGACGGACTCCATATGACAGGAGTCGAAGATAAAGATATCACTGTAGTAAGGATCCCGGGAGCATACGAACTTCCGATCGTGGTCTCTAAGGCTGCACAAAGTAAAAAATACGATTCCATCATTTGTTTAGGCGCCGTGATCCGAGGAGCTACTGCTCATTTTGATTTTGTTGCGGGAGAATCTGCAAAAGTAGGTTCTATCGGAGTGCAACATTCTGTGCCTGTGATTTTTGGAGTTTTGACCACAGATACAATTGAGCAAGCCATCGAAAGAGCAGGCACCAAAGCAGGCAATAAGGGCTACGAGGCTGCTTTGACTGCGGTGGAAATGACAAATCTGCTCAAGCTTCTCTAATCTATGTCTTCTTCCAGAAGGAAGTCCCGCGAAATCGCATTAATGGCATTGTACCAGTTGGAACTGGTGAATTCCGCATTGTCGGAGGTCCTAAAGTTCCGTTGGTACGATAAAAAGATAGAAACAGAAGAAAGGGATTTTGCCATTTCTATCATAAATGGTGTTGTGAAAAACGCGGAAACAATCGATACTCTCATCAAGAAATACTCGAGGAATTGGGATTTTGCTAGAATTTCCCCGGTGAACAAATGTATTCTACGTTTGTCCATTTACGGGATATTGCATTCCAAAGAAATTCCACCCAGGGTCACCATCGACGAAGCTGTCGAGTTGACTAAGGAATTTGAAAGCGAAAATTCGGTCCCTTTTATTAACGGGATCTTGGATTCCATCCTTCAGTACGAGACGAACCGACATGGAAAACCCGATCCGCAAGAACCGAATCTTCCTGGAGACGGAAGAACCTAAACCGTCTTATTATTACGGAGACGAACCGGAAGAGTTTCGTCCCAGACGTCATTATAATCCGACAACATTTGCTTGGGGAGCCTTAGCTGCCTCCCTCCTTCTTTTGATCGGCCTTGCGATTTGGTATTCTTTTTTCAGAGAAGGCAGGGCCGGCTTCGGAGCAAATGGAGTTGCAGATGGCAAATCTCCTTTGATGCCTAAGGGAAGTCTTGCCCAAGAATTACAAAGACCTTATCTTCCCGAAGGCACGAACAATCCACTTCTGACAAAATGTGTTACTTTATATAAACAGAATTATAGAAAACAATCATTCGATTATTGTACTGAGTTTTTGACAGGTCCAGCTACAAGTCAGGAGAAGTCCCTGGCTTTGACTGTGCTCGGAGTGATCTATGATGAGGATGGAAGATTTCCTCAGGCAATAGATTCATTGCAGAAGGCGATCACTCTGGATGGAAATAACGTATACGCTTATTATAATTTAACTTTAGCTTATGCTCATAGTGGGCAAAATTCTGCAGCCAGAAGTACAGCTCTAAAAGCGAGAGAGATTGCGCCTAATGATCCGCGTATTGCTCTAATGGCTGGAAATCTTTTCAACGAGATCAATGATCCGGACGCTGCTATAGATGCGTATAAGCAGGGACTTTCTTCTTCTCCGGATGATCCTTATCTAACCTATAACCTTGCATTAAGTTATTTTAAAAAAGGTGAGATCCCGCAAGCTGAAGAAAATTTCAAACTTGTGGTGATGAGGGCGAGAGGTGGAAAACTCGCTGCACTTTCCAGTTCTTATTTGGGAAATATTTCCTATAATAGAGGGGATTATGTTTCCGCAGAACATTATTTTAGAGAAGCGGCAACCATAACTCCTAACGATGCAAAAGCATTGTATAATCTTTCTATCGTTTTGAAGAAGAACGGTAAATTAGAAGAGTCCGTAAAATATCTGGAACTTGCCAATCAAGCTGGTTCTAATGACCCAGAATTATTTAGATCCATTGCGGAAGGTTTCGAACAATTAAATCAAGGAGAGCAATCTATCAATGCACTCCAAAAAGGTTTAAAATATAACCCAAACAATTTGGATCTATTATTCCAACTCGCAGAAACATATTATAATAAAGGGGACCTTCTCGCTGCAGAAGAAACTTACAGAAGGATTGTGGACTCCACACCTGGTGATAGTTTTACAGAAACTGCATTATTAAACTTAGGCGTGGTCCTAGACCAAATGGAAAGATATGGAGAAGCGATCACATATCTGAATCGTGTCTTGGATCTAAATCCTAAAAATGCAAAAGCATATTATAATTTAGGCCTTGTTTATAAACATACCGGGAATGGAACTCAGGCAATTGAAAATTTCCGTAAGGCATCTTATTTAGATCCGGATGATATCAAACCTAAGGAAGCATTGGGCGATTATTATCTCGAAAATAAATTTTATAGAGAAGCGATAGAAGAATATTCTGCGCTCTTTAAACAAAAAGAAGATTACTACAAAGTAGCCTTGAAACTTGCAGAAGCATATATGGGCACAGGAGAATCTTCCAGCGCAGAAAAGATCTTACTACAAGTGTTGAATAGATCCAGAAATTCGAATGAGATCAAACAGGCTCATAAGAAACTCGCACTTCTATACAATAAATCCAAAGATCCTGATCTAAAAAACAAGGCCAAAGACGAAGCATACCGTTCTGCTCATATGGATCCTGAAGATTATGAAGGCCGCTTAGTTCTTTCCAAAATCCTATTGGATTCCAACTCTGTTTTGGATAGAGAGAAAGCGATCGAAGAATTGACTGCGATCGTAAAATCAGAAGTTAAACCTAAGACCGCATCCACTGCATATAATTATCTGGGAGTTGCATTTTATAAGAACGGGGAATATAAAAAGGCAGTTCGTTCTTTCCAAAATGCAATAGACTTAGATCCATCCAATACGGAAGCTTACGATAATAAGCGTGCCGCGACGGCCGCATTGGAGGATTCCTCCAAGAGGGACGGTCTTTTCTGAAAAGAATTCCATTCTTTTGTCTGGTTCTATTCTTCACTTTTACTTTTGGCGAAAGCATTTTTGCCGAAGAACAAAAGGATCCTTTTAAGGAATCTGTTCTTTCTAAAGGAAGATCTCAAGCCAGAGCTATCTCCGAGATCAAATCCAAAAATCGTTTGGACTTGATTAAGGAACTTCCCAAAATTATTTCAGAGCCTGACGCGAGAGAAGATAGTATCTTCGCTTCCTTAGCATTATTTTCTGAGTTAGAAGATCTGGATTCTCTTGCTCCATATTGGGCAAACGAACTCGACACAGTTTTTAAAACCACGCGTAATACAGAGATACAAACTAGGATCTTAGAACTTGCAGATCGCAAAAAAGAAAAAAGGCTGATCTATGCAGTGATTGCAGGACTCACTCATACAGATTTTGAAGTGAGACAATCTTCTTATCGATATGTGCAAGGGATCAAGGATGACAGGGCAATGCCTCACGTATTGGATCTTGCTGTTTCGACTAATCCAGTCTATAGAGAATATTTTTTAGAATCTGCTATCTGGATCAAAGACGAAAGAGTTCAAAACCTGATTAACAAATTTGCCACTGACGATATTCCTGCTCTTCGCCGAAGATTTTTTACAGTATTAAATAAGAATAATATTCCAGATAACCGCGGGAATATTCCTCGAATGGCTGCGGCAGACCCAGATGAAGATGTTCGTCTTCATGGTTTAGAGATCCTGAAGAACAGAAAAAGTAGGCAGTATATATCTCTTTTTTATAAAGGGATCACAGAGCCAAACCCTGATCTCAGAAAGATCTGCACTGAGGCATTATTTTATCTGAATGATAAACAAGGAGCTAAATCAGTTTCTGAACAACTAGTAAAAGAAACTATTCCTGGATTAAAAGCCAGATTGATCGATCTACTTTTGGATCTTGGAGCTCACGGAGGCGGGCAGGGATTACTTACTATTTTGGACGTGGATAAGGATCCTGGTCTTCGTTCTCGCGCTGCAGAAGTGATGGGAAAATTAGGATTCAATCCTGGAACGAGCGAGCTCAAACGTATTTTTGAAAAAGAAAAAGTAAACGAAGTCAAACTTTCTCTCTTAAAGGCACTCGGAGAATTGAAAGACAAAACTTCTGTTCCAGCACTTATCTCTTTTGCTTCTAATAATAAAAAAGAATATCTTCCTCTTCGTTTACAAGCCATCGATACTGTTCGGATCATTGGAGATCCAGAATGTTTACCTGCATTATTCGATTCTTATGTAATTGAAAAAACTCCAGAAGTGAAATCTGAAATGGAAAAAGCGGTCCGAGAGATCATTTCTATTAAAGTATCTAAGTGAAATGCGAGTTTTCCTTCTTCTTTTAATTTTATTCACTTTTTCCTGTAAAACCACTTTGGAACGTAAATATTTGCCGGAAACTTCATGGGATAAAAAAGAAGGAAGAGCGGAGCGATCAAGTAGAGAAAGAGTCGCTTATGATGTTCGAGTTTGGGAAGTCAGGGGCCAAATTTTAAAAAACATATTAGAAGATCCTAATAATAATACTACTGTATCTAAATCTAAAGAAAGTCTGTTAGAGTCGGATCTGGGTTGGGACCCGAAAGGAAAACGAGTGTTTTTGATAGATATCCGTCCTAATAATATTTATCGCCCTGTGGATATGTTGGGAGAAGTTGGGATCCGTTTAGGGGAATGCGAGGGAAGGGATAAGATAGAATTTCCTTATACTTATTATTTTTTCCCCGTAGAGGAAGGCGGAGGAAGAGATGGTAAAAATCAGATCACGAAATACAAATTCGAAAATTCTAAACCTTCTTCTTCTCCAACAAAATTGAAACACAAAAATTCTTATGAAGAAGAAACCAAAAAAAGTACTAGCTGCATTTCCAGAATCCTGTTTTCAAAAAGGGTCGAATGGGTTGGAGGTTCAGATCCTTGGTTATGAACTTTTTACTTTTAGATTCCTGTTTGATTATTGAGACTGCGTTGGAATTCCGACATCGACCAGATCAAATATACTGCTTTAGATATTCTTTCCCTTTTAGATGGCTAGGGTAAAGAATCGGAAATTCAACTCCAGTACGTTTTCTTTTTCTGCGATACGCTTTGCTTGAATCAGTATAAACTTCGTATTCTGATTCAACTCTGAATAAAAGTTTTTCCCAGAATAGAAAATGGTTATCTATGAATTCTTGTCTTACATCTTTCGCTCTGGAAGTTAAAGGACATTTAGTTTGGAATTCTTGCATGAATACAAGTCCCACTAAAACTCCTCTCGTATCTAAATAGGGCTCTAATGGAAAAGTCCTGCAGCTGATGGAACGATTCTCTCTTTCGCAATGAGCCGCTCCTTTGCATTCACAAAATGTAATTTTCCTATGATCGTATACTGCGAATTCTTTTTTTTCTTCCCTGGTCATTGGAACATATGCTTTCCATAAGTCTGTTCTTTTGGATAACATTTCGTATTCTGCTTTGTACAATGCAGGGAGTGCATTATCTGCTTGGCAACAAACAGGGATCCCACCGTTGGAAGGAGCACATAAACTTCCACAATTATATTCTGTGACTTCTTCTTGAAGAAGTGAATAGTAATATTGAATTTCGTCTTCTGTTAAGGCTTTAGGGTCCGATGTCCGTGACTTCTTCATTCTGCTCTATTTCTCTTTTTTTCTCTCTTACTGAGATCACTCTTTCCAGATAGAATACACGGAACAGTGTATAGGTTGTTCCCATAAACGTACAGGAAAACAAGAGTCCCCATCTACGATAGAAAAGGTCTGTGCTTGTAGAGAGCCAGCCGTTTTTCTGAAATACTACAAAAACTAGAGAAGAAAGTACTAAGGCAGAGAAGCATGCTAATATAAAATATACTGTTGCTCTGAAGATCCAAAGTTTATCTTCCCTTTCGTATTTTAACATTAGGAATTGTTTGTATAGTCTCTCATATTCCGTTGGGGTGGAAATTTTTTGAACTTCGAAATATTCTTCGAATTCTTCCGGCACCCCTTCAGGATCTGGAAGCACCAATTCATAATCTAAGGAAGAATCATAACGTTTTCGTCTGGTGGGATCTGATAGATGATAATATGCCTCTGCTCCTTCTCTCAATTCTGAGTCTTTCCAAGGCACCCAAGAATGTTCTTGGAGATTCTGTACATATCGATGAAAAGCTTCTTCCACAGCTCGAGGAGAGGCATCTCTGGAAAGATCCAATAATACATAATAGTCAATTTTACGACTAAGTCCAGCTCCGGATCGATTCATCTTATACGTCTTTAGAAGAATTCTGATTATGATCCTATCCTGGCAGGAAAGGAAACTTTTTTTTAAGGTTTCGAGCGGGTTGACAGGCTCTTTACTTCTCCAAAACTGGACCTATGAGCGTGCTTGAAGTAGAAAAAAAGGCCGGTAAGGTTTATATAGAGACCTATGGCTGCCAGATGAACGAATACGATTCTGGTATCGTGTCCAGTTTGATGCAAGGCGCTCAGTTTGAGACAGTTTCCGATCCGGAACTTTCTGACGTTATTTTCTTAAATACATGCGCAATCCGTGAAAATGCTCATGCAAAAATTTATGCGCGGCTCCAAGGTCTTGGATATCTGAAAAAAAGAAATCCGGACTTGGTGATTGGAGTTCTTGGATGTATGGCCCAGAATCTGGGTGATGATCTTTTTCATCAGGAACTTCCTTTGGATTTGGTTGTTGGCCCTGATAATTACAGAACTCTTCCTGAATTGATCCAAACAATTCGTTCCGATAAACAACCTGTTTCTTTAACACGTCTTTCTAAAATTGAAACTTATGATGAGATAGAGCCTAGGGTCGTAAATGGTATCCAGGCATTCGTTACGATCATGAGGGGCTGCAATAATTTCTGCACATTCTGCGTGGTTCCTTATACAAGAGGAAGAGAGAGAAGTAGAGATCCTCATTCTATCGTAAGAGAAACTCGTGACCTTGTTGCGCAAGGTGTAAAACAGCTTACTTTGCTTGGGCAGAATGTGAACTCTTATAAGTCAGAAGGCGTGGACTTTGCTGGGCTTGTTCGACTTCTATTAGAAGAAACTGATATAGAAAGAATTCGTTTTACTTCTCCTCACCCTAAAGATTTTCCAATGCATCTTTTGGAACTGATGGCTGAAAATCCTAGATTCTGTCCTAATATTCATCTTCCATTACAGTCTGGAAATACCGATGTACTTGAGAATATGAAAAGAACGTATTCCAAAGAAGAATTTTTGGAAGTAGTGGATCAAATCAAAACGATCGTTCCAAATGTTGGACTTACAACAGATATTATAGTAGGTTTCCCGGGAGAAACAGAAGAGCAATTCGAAGATACTTTGGACATGGTCCGCAAAGTTGGCTTCGACATGGCATTCATGTTCAAGTATTCTGAGAGAGAGGGCACAATCGCTCAAAAAAGATATCCTGACGATGTGCCTGAAGAAGTAAAAGGAGAACGTCTTACAAAGCTCGTGGATCTTCAGACTTCTATTTCTGCGGAGCAAAACAAAGCAAGGATAGGCAAAGTATTTCCGATCTTGGTAGAAGGTGCTTCTAAAAAATCTTCCAAGGAAGCTTGTGGTCGTACTCCTTGTGGAAGAATGACTGTTTTCAAATTACCGGAGAATGTTGATGTAGATTCTCTGATCGGAAAAACGGTTTCTGTTAAGATCAATTTTGCAACTAGCGCAACTCTCAAAGGAGAGGTGATAGAGTGAAGAAGATCTCCCGTACTTCGGGAGGCGATTCCTCTCCAAAGAAAAAAAAATCCGAAGCAACACATCGGACTGATACCACAGGTTTTGGAACAGAAGCCGCCGGAAAAGTAGCAGAAGGAAAAGACTTACGCTCCGTAAGGGTGCATAATGTTTCAGACCTTCCTCCAGGTTTTTTTGTTCATACTGATAGAGAGAAGTTTTGGAGATGGCTTCCTATCTTGGACCGTTATATTCTCTCCGAAATTGTTCCTTCTTTCTTAGTAGCACTTTTATTTTTCACAAGTATCTATATGGCCATCGCACTCAAGAGTATGATCGGTCTTTTTGTGGGGAAGGGTGTGGATCCTTTCCGACTTCTGGATTACTTCGGATATCTATTGGGAAATATTCTTCCTACAACTGCGCCTCTTGCTTGTTTGATGAGTGGTGTTATGGCAGCAGGAAGACTTTCTGGAGATTCAGAGATCACTGCGATACGTTCTGCTGGAATTGGATTTTCCCGTATTTATGTAGTGTTTGTGGGCTTCGGTGTATTCTTAGCCGCTCTAGTTGCATACCTATGCTTCTACCTTTCTCCTATCAATACCCGAAAAATGACAGAGTTCAATAAATGGGTTTTGGCTTATAATCCTCTTCTTGCTTTAACTCCTGGACAGTTTGCTGGGGACCAAGTGCAGAATATAGGCTCCGAAAAAGCGATTGCGATGTATACGGAAGGAGTGAACGCAAAAACGGGAGAACTTTCAGGAGTTCAGATCCGCGAATGGACTGTCTTTATTCCACAAAATCAAGATCCTTTTCTTCTTTCTATGGGGGCTGCGAATCGTCCTGTTCAATTAGGAGAATCTTATATTACACAGATCATTTCCGCGAAAAAAGGAACTCTAGTTGAGAAGAAGGGGCCTGATGGTGAATTCGAAAAATCCATTCGGTTGAAAGAAGCTTGGATCTTAGAATGGGACAAAGCTAAACAACAATTCTCGGTTGGAGATCTTCGAAAAGGGGAGATGGATTATAATATTCCGAAAACGGAAGAGAAAAAAAGTTTAGTCATCAACGTGGATCCGGGTTCATTCACTCTTCTTACCTTGATTGATATCAGAAATAATATCAAAGCGGGAAGATTGGAAAAAATCCCTGGACTTGAAATTTTGCAAGAGTTGGGAATCCAATCGGACGGATCGGAAAATTTAAAAGATAGAGTTCTACGTTTACAATTTGAATTGCCAGGGATCATGAGTGACCCGAAAATCTCGGATGCTCAGAAATCCCAGAGTGTTGCTATTGTTCTTCAGCTGACTACTTTATTAAAAGAAGCTAAAAAGAGAGTCTCTCAATTTGATGTGGAGATCCAAAGAAGATACGCGATCCCTGTTTCCTGCATTATTTTTTCCTTAGTTTCCTTACCTTTAGGTCTCGTAGTAAAACGTTCCGGCAAAGGGATGAGTTTTACAATGGCAGTGGTATTGATCATCGTGTATTGGGCACTTTTTACATTCGGATCGAATATTTCAGAAAATTCCAAGTTCCCGGTTTGGCTCGGACCTTGGAGTGGGAACATTGCGATCGCGATCATTGGTTCAGTTGTTATGTTAAAACGAACCGATATGCGTTTTCCGCCAGCTTTAGTAAATTTCTTTCAGATCTTAGCTAAGTTCTTTTCCCCCGTTGCCCGCGTTTTTGCCCGGATAGAAGGACCCCTTTCCTCCCTAAAAACAAAATTGACAGAGGGACTCAAAAAATTATCCTTATGGAGAAATCGAGAAAATCGATACTGATTTCCGTTTTTTAGAAGGACGGGATCGGCTTTCGACGTCTTATTTATGATGTCGAGTAAGGGGGAGAGTCGGCTTTGAAAACCGCGAATATTTGGCACATTACTTCCGGAGCTGAATTCCCCATACATATATGGAAACATCCGAGAATTAATATCGAATTACGTAAGGTCCAGTTAAAGGACTACAGATCGATAGAATTAGATGCCCAGGATATCAATGTATTCTATGTGAATACTAACTTGAAAGAATGGTCTGAAATTAAGGAAGATTTCCTAAAACGTTTTGAACTTCATCCATTCGTTGCACTTACTATTATCTCCTCCCCCGAGGCTGAAGAAATTTACAATAAACTTTCCCCTAAAGGTAAAACTGAGGTTTTAGAAAATCCGGTCCAGCCAAGGTCTTTAAGGATCATCTTAGACAGAGTGATCCAGACTGAGTTTTTCAAAATGGTGGCTAATGAGATCGGGAATAGCTGCCTCGCGAACGTGGGATTTTTCGAGGGAGTTTTCGAACTCGCTAATAAAGAATATAAAGATACTCACAAGGCAAATGCAGCTCTTCATGCAATCCTTGAATTTGAAGTAAAGATTAAGAAGAACAACGAAGATATCAATAAAGCAATTGAAAGAGTGAATGAGCTTAAGAACCAAGAGCTTTTAACTCTTCATGAGAGACTGAAAGTTTCCGAGATCATAGACAATCTTAAAACTATGGAATTAAAACATGCGCTTGAGCTGAAAAAAGCTACAGAAAGAGCCTTGGAATATTCTAGCATAGAAGAGATCGAAATGAAAAACATCCTCGAAGCTCATACGAAACTGTTCGAATACACCGAACAAGAGATCAAGGATCTAGTCGAGGAAAACAAACGTCTCAGAAAAGAATTAGGACTTCCTGAGAATAATTAGAACGGTTTGTCGGAATTCCGACAACACACGTTTGATATACTGTGTAGTCCTTACAAGCTCTGGATCTTTACTCTCTCGCAAACAATTCTAAAACTTTTTTGAATTCGTAGGAATTCCTACCGTAGGCTTTTTCAGCGTATAAGATCCCGTGTTTCTTTCTTCTGTCCTTATAATAGTCCATACCTTCTGGATGGCCGGACTTCTTAGCTGAAAGATAAAGTCTTTCGTAACAATGAGATAAAATACGATGAGGTTCCGCTTCATCGTTAAATTTAGGATCCAGAGAAATATACTTCTCCAAAAATTCTGCAGACTGGTTAAAGTTTTTAAGAGCGTACTGGTGTTTGATAAATTCTCTATAAACTCCAGCTTGTAATTCTAAGAAAGATTCAGATTTCCTAATGTTTGGGTTTGCGATCTTATCCAGATTTTTCATCGCAAGAGAAAGATTTTTAACTGAATCCAGTCTTGCCTTGGTGAGTTCTCTATTCCAAACTCTTTCAGCGTTTTCCAATCGGGTCTTTCTTTGCCAAGGGAATCTTTCCGAATCAAGGACCTTACCTTCTTCTTTTTCCCTTTTGGATTTGATATTGTCCGAAACTTTTCTGAAACCATCCAAGGCAGCGGAAAAATATTCTTCCGTTCTTTCTAATGCTTGTTTGGAATTTCCTTCTGAAAAATCTCCTAAGAAATCAATGTCCTTAAATTCGTTGGGATCATCACTCCAGGGGCCGTCTTTTGCAGATTCAGGGATCAAGATCTCCAGTCTTTTGGGGCGATCATGTGGATCTTCTTGGGAAAATAGAAAGGAGGAAGAGGGGATCAGTAGCAATAAAAGCAAAGATCTTAAGCATGAAAGCTTAACGAGTTTCATTAGCACTAGGATCGGGAAACCGCTTCGAGAGATAAACTATAAAAAAGGTTTCATTAGGAAAGCCTTCCGATGAATTTGATTTAGGAGCAAAATATGCAAAGCCCCGAGGTCCCAAAAACGAAACGTATCGTGCTTATCGCACACGATAATAAAAAAGAAGATCTAGTGGAATGGGTACAACTTCATAAGGACATACTTTCCAAACATCATCTCTATGCGACAGGGACAACCGGAAAGATCGTCCATGAAAAAGCGGATCTGCCTGTTCATAGATTTTTGTCCGGCCCGCTCGGTGGAGACCAACAGATCGGTGCGAAGATCGTAGATGGAGAGATAGACGTGGTAATCTTCTTTTGGGATCCATTGACGGCTCAACCTCATGATCCGGATGTTAAGGCTCTTTTGAGAATTGCAGTACTTTATAATATTCCGATTGCTAATAATAGAAGGTCAGCTGATTACTTGATCTCTTCTGACCTTCTCGCAACATCTTATAAAAAAACTACAATCGATTACAATACAGGGCTTCCGATTTACTGAGTTATTTGCCTTCTTCAGTAAACGCTGCCCTATACGCTTCGGGAGGGCAGGTTAGATGACTGCAAGAATAAGAATCAGAAGAAGCCTGGCTCCAAGTCCCTAATTCTACCAACTCATCGCAGGAAATCTTATAAGAGTTTGATTTACCTTTGCCGGCAGGGATGCCTGCGCAGGAAAAAACTGGGATCTGCTTATAACAGGAACAATTTCCCTCAAAAGCTCTCGTATCTGAACAATAAACACAATCTGACCTTTGATTTCCATTTAATGCTGCGGAGATCAATGACTGGTTTTGATAATCCTCCTTCTCCTTTTTTGTTTGTGGGTCAGAAGTGCAAGATGCAAGTAATAATATTATAAATATGTAAATTGAAAAGTATCTAAAATTCATAAAATTCCTCATTCGGAGATCAGAGTAAAAGGGATCGTCGATTTGAAAGTGACATTTGTCCCTGGATTCAAAGCGTATTCCTTATAACGGCTTAGATGATTCACATATTCTTTGTCGAAAATGTTTAGAATAACTACGTCGAAGGTTGCAGATTCAGTTCCATTCGTTAAACCAGGAATTTCTCCGCCAAAACCGACATCGTATAAATTATAACCTTGTGTCGGAGTTTCCAATTTATCTACCTTATACTGGGACTGAACGAAAGTGCCGTTCACAGAGAAATAAGGTTTAGAAATCCCAAAAAGTTTATCAGTAGTAAATCTAAGACCTAAACGAGCACGATTCGGAGTCATTCTAGGAAGATACTTATTGTTAATATCAGAATATACTGAATTAGGATCGGTGGCTCCAGGATTCAGAGTGATTTCTGGAGGAATATTTTTTTGTATGGTCGCTCTTAGGATATCTATACCACCTATGAGAACTAACCATGAAGTCGCTTGGGCTTGAAAGCTAAATTCTCCACCTTCTAATTTCGCTGCATCTTGCCTGTATCTATAAACGGGAAGCCCTGAATCGGAGTCAAATGCGCCTGCACTTACAGAATAAATATAATTATCTATTTTATTTCTGAATACACTTAGTTCTGCTTGGAACTTATCGTTTGCAAAACGAACAGAAGCATCATAGTTTAAAGAAGTTTCCGGCCTTAAACTATCTTTACCTATCTCGAATCTACCGCTCCCTTCATGAACACCATTAGCAAATAATTCGAAAGGAGTTGGGGCCCTAAAACCTCTACCAGCATTTAAAGCCAAAGAAAAATCTTTTGCAAATTTCCAAACAGTTCCTAGACTTCCAGTGCTTGCAGAATAATTTCTGGTCTGTTCCAAATTCCCGAGATCTGCGTTAGCTCTAATGTCCATACTTCTTTTGTCAGTCCGAGCACCTGCAGAAAAACTAAAGTCTCCCAGTTTCCATTCTTCGAATAGGAAGAATCCGATATTACTTAAACCATAACCTGGGATCAAGGGTTCGGTTCCGATCGTATTACTTCTTTGTTGCATTCCTGAAATACCTACAGTACCTTTCAGGCCCTTCCATTCCTTGTGATGGATTTTTGCATCTGCAGTAGTAGTATCCAAAGAAAGGTTTAAACCCTGTTTATAATCATACTTATTCACTTGATAAGCAGAAGCAGCCTTGGTGAAAGAATCGATAGAAGGATCCAATAATGTATCCTTGATCGGCATATACCTATTTTTATCTTCAATCTCTCTACGATTGTTTCTTTGGTAAGCCGCATCTAGTTCTACATTTACGTAAGGAAGAATGAAGAATGCGTGCATATGAGTTTTCTGATGAAGAACAGTCTGGTATGCAGTCGAACCAGGAGATTCATTCGGATTATCATATAAATCCTGCTCTTGGTATCTTTGGAAAGAATCCACATAGAAATTCCCCCAAGAACCATCGGTCCCTATCGAAGCATTTACGTTTCTTTCATGAAAACCTGTATTAGGAAGAGTCCCTTTTGGAGTAGTGATCCTTCCAGCTTTTCGAGTATCGGTTTGCACTCTATATCCGAAGTTGGTTTCTTTATGATAACCGAAAAGAGAGATCGCGCCTGCATCTTGTTTATTGTTTGAAAAACTATTCGTAGAAACTGTTCCTCCTAAAAGAGGGGCACCGTCTTTTGCAGTAGGCGCCTTGGAACGGATCACATTAACTACACCGCCTAGAGCGTCGGAACCATAAAGAACAGATCCAGGACCTCTCACAATTTCCATCTTATCTATATTAAATGCATCTAAATCGACTGTATGATCGTCGCCGAATTGTTGTTCTTCTTGTCTTACTCCATCGGTCATTACCAAAACTCTTTGTCCCGTTAAACCTCTGATCACTGGCTTAGAAGTTCCAGCGCCAGTAGTCAGGGTTGCAGTTCCTGGAGTATTTTCCAAGGCAGACATAACGTTCTGTCCTCTCAATCTTTGCAATTGTCTGCCTTCTAAAACTGTCGTAGGCTGTGGGGTTGATAAAAAATCAGAAGCTAAGGTTTTGGCGGTAACATTGATCGCTATACCTTCTAATAGAGAAGGTTTTAAAACTATATCTAAAACTTTATCTAGATCCTTTACTTCGAATCTTTCGGTTTTTAATTCATAGTTTGGAGCAGAAGCAACTAACGTGTAATTTCCCGGGGAAACATGTTGGAATTCAAAACTGCCGTCCTTACCTGATCTGGACACGAACTTGTTTTCGGTAAGGAATAGTTTGGCGCCCGAGATGGGACGTCCTTCCGAATCTTTAAGAATCCCTCTGACATTCACATCCAGGGAAAAAACTTCTGAAAAAGGCAAAAATAAGCCGATAAAAACAGGTAATAAATTAAATTTATATAAAATACTTTTCATTCTTCCTAAACTCCAGGCCGTTCAGGCCGGGTTCTTCATATACAAAATAAAATTCAAAGCGGATCGCAGATGCCAAAACCGCCGAAAACTATAGATACGGATAAGATTAGGAAAAATAAGGAGGGGATCTTTCTCTAAATATTCCCGATTGGGAATTTTGAATAGGAATTAATTCATGTATTATGAATTCGTTATATTCAAGAACGGGTTGTTCTGATTTCGGACCTTGAACGAAGTCTGCTGCTGAGTTTATTTGGGTGTGAATACAAACAAGGCAAGAGTCCGAAGAAATTTTAGAAGAGTGTTTGGAAAATATCCCCTTTTCGGATATATCTAAATGTGAGTGGGTACTTGTAAGTAAGAGTCCGCCGCAAAAAGCAGCCAGCGCAAAGAAGGATCTAAACCCGTTTTTTCGCCTTCCTACTAAAGGTCCCATTTTTTCAATAATGATAAATCGTTATTAATAAGCAAGTAATTTTTTGGTCACCTCTATCTGAACTCAAGGCATGGGCTCTTTTGTTTTTCCGCAGAACTCGATCCTATAATTACATCCGATCTGTTTCGCAGTGATTTTATGCCGAGCATGGAATTCATTTTTCATGGTCTTCTCGAGTAGGAATTCAAACAAAAAGTGATTTGCATACCAAGGAGGGCTACAAGAGATCCTATCTTCTAAGATTGAAGAATTTTCACTTGTTTGGATAAAGATATGTTCATGTTTAAATTTCGCAAAAGGCCCAGATTCTTGGATATCAACGAAACGTTTTTCTGGATCTAATTCAGTATGCAAAGCTACCCAATGGAAAGAAATCCCTGGAAAAATTTTCACTCTTACAATTGCTTTTGAACCAGGCTCCAAGGATGGAGGAGGGGAAATGATATCTGCTTTTTTAGAAGATCCTACCAGAGAAGAAAATCCTTCTGGACCTGCATGAAATCCAAATAATTCGGAAACTTTACAATCGAATTCGGAACGACAAATAAATATCATGAGAATTCCAAAAACATTAATAAATCAGAATATACTTAATTGGTAGGAGGATTTTCCGTCTTTTTCCAGTAGGCTTTGTTTCCTACCGCGATATTTCTTAAAACAGCATCCTGATTTTTCGGAACTACCTTTGCGGTATAAAGATCTGCTTCGGTTACGGTACCTTCCCCAAGTAAAGTTGCTGAATTGAAGAAGTAAACAGTGGTCCCTTTTTTGAGTCCGTCTATTATTCCTGCATTTACGATCAACGAATCTTCCTTCACTCTATGCACTTTTCCACTTGCAGGGATTAATGTTAGGATCTTATCTCTTGCTCTTAAGGTAGCTTCTGCGAGAGCATCTCTACCTTTCGCGTAAATCCTAAATTTTCCTAAAATTTTCTCTTCTTTATGATCCCTGAGGCTCCATTCTGTGCGTAAGTTGCCATCTTGGAAGGAAATTTTTCCACTTACAACAAAGCGAATATTTTCACCTTTGGAGTTCTTGATCGAAGAATAGTTTCGTTCCGTTTTATGAATTGCACCTGAATAAGGCTCTGATTCTAAACTTTCGGACTTTCTAATATTATCCAGATCGATATTGCGTATTCTTGGATCAGAATTTAGGAAATGGCGAAGAACTTTTCCTGCTAAAGCGGGAAGATCAGTATGCTTTGCTAAAAAGTCTTCTCCATCTGGATCGAACACAAGGACTTCGGGAGGAGTTCTGCCATAATCTTCTTGGATACCAAATTCTCCGATCTTTACCAAACCCTCGCGATAACTTAAGGAAGTTTTAAAACCTTCTAAGTTATTCTCTACAGAATATCCGTATTTTTTATTATCTGGAAATTTATCTCTTAAAAGTAAAAGTAGGTTGAAGTAGCTTGGGAAAAGACCTCTTCTTTTATATTCTTCTAATGTTAAGACCAGGATTTCAGGGCGGTTAGGAAGAAGTTCTTTAGCTCTGATCAAATGATACCAAGCTAAATCATATAAGAATGCATTTTTATTGGCTCTATATCTTTGGAGTCTGTATTCCCCCAGGGTTCTTCTGAGTGAATTTCCTTCTGGTAGGTTTTCCAATGCATACAATTCAGAACGATTTCTTGCAATTGGATCTAAGTCGTCCAATGAAATCAATTTTTCTAAATCTGTTCTAGCTTCTTTAGAGGCAGGATCTTTTTTCAATCTTGCATAAGAGCGTAAATATAAATATTCAGTGGAGTTTGGAAATAAACCTAATAAGCGGTTTAAATATTCTTCTGCTTCTTGGTATCTTCCAAAATAGATCCTGGTTTTTGCTAAAAGTTTAAGTGCTTCTTCTTCGTTAGGATGTAAGGAAACTGATCTTTCGAATTTTTCAGCTGCTTCTGCAATTTTAGAATCTCGTTTGCTTCCTTGGGATTTTTCTGCCCAGATCAATAAAAATTTCCCGGATTCCAAAAAGATCCCTGGATCATCGGAAGTTTCTGCTTCTAATTGATTTCTGAGAGATGCAGCTTTTGTAAAGTTCCCGTCGAATGCTTCTACCTTTGCTTCTAAGGTTTTTACTTCCTTATTTTTAGGGATCCTGGAATATGCAGAATGAAATTCGAAACTGGCTTTTTGGGTTTTTCCTGAAGCAAGTTGAACTTCTATATAGATTGGAAATAGATCAGAATCGTATCTATCTTCTTCCAAGAATGGTTTTAGGATTAGAAATGCTTCTTCATAACGTCCTAATTTTGCAAGTGTGATCGCTTTTTCACGGACGGCCTTTTTGTTTTTAGGTTCTAACTCTAAGACCTTGTCTAAAGACTGCAGCGCTTCTTTTTCTTTATGAAGTTTTAATGCTGCATCTGCAAGTCCCAATCTAGAGCGAACAGATAAAGGATTTAAGTTCACTGCTTCTCTGAAAGAATCATAAGCAGCAGGATAATTTCTGGAAGCTAATGCGCCTTCTCCTTCTTTGATCCAATCTATGGTTTGTTTGGAAGAAAGTGAGAAGGAAAAAGATAAAACAAAAAGAACTGCAAAATTCCTGAAAAGAAATTTTAAGTTCAGATACTTATTTGAGATTTTGGATCCGAATATCATGGCGTAAAAAATCCGGTCTCCGCTTTTCCATTAGAATTTCTAAATATGGCTTCTACAACCACAGGGACATAGACATCCATTCCTGATGGATTGATCCTACTTTTGAAAGAAAGAAGATACCTTCTGTCTTTTTTGGAATCGATCCAACTTCTTAGATTTTTCTCAGTTCCTCCGGAAGGAATTGTTAAGAACTTTCCTCCCGTTTTTTCCGCGATCTCTTTATACACGGAAACTGATTCTCCATTTTCCCCTAAACAAAGAAAGTAGATCGGAATATCATGAGCGACTGCGAAACGAATGATCTTTGTTGGAGAAAATTGTGTGAATGCTGCCTTAGAATCTTTTCCTGAAACGATTGCGACGATTGCTCTTGGACCTAAACTATCTAAAAGATCTGTAATCCCTCTTTGGAGAGATTTTCCAATTTGAGATTCTTCTTCTGGGACAAAGGAGCGTAACGCTTTCAGAATATCATACATACTTTTTCCGAAAGGGTAGGCGGTTTGTGTGTCTCTTCCAGAACGGAGAAGTTGGATTTTATCGTCTACTCTGATCTCTGATAAAAACGGACGGATTGCTTTCTCAATTGTAGCATAAGATTCAGATACGATCTGTGAATTTTCTGCAACGATAGAAACGCTTATCCTATTATTATACTTTTTCATGTCGGTTAAACCGATCAAAGGAGAAAGATTATCCATCTCATAGATTCGGAATGAATCCCGAGGAATTGCTTTCACCGGGACTCCATGTCTATCTTTTGCATGAAGGACTAAAGATATATCAGGATAATCAGAACTGATCGTTCTTTCCACAATTAGATCTAAGTTGGAAGAAAGTTGTCCTTTAGGAGAAAAGGATTCAATCCTATGTCTATTAAAATCAGCAACAAACATAGAACCTGTATAATCAAAAGTGACTGAGAATGCTTGGTCGAAATTTCGGACTGTATTTTTAGAATCCTTAAAGTTATCAAAACCTGACCAAGTTTTAGAAACGGAGTCATAGATAAAAAGTCCTGCGGTTTCATCTGCCACGACTACCTTATTATCTTTGATAGAAAGATTTCTAGGTTTTTTAAAAGAAGGATTATTGATCTCTTTTAAAAAGTTCCCTTCATGATCGAATACGACTAGTCTCTTGTTTCCTCGATCCGCTACGAAAATTTCCCCACGATTATTAACTTTGATACCAGCAGGTTGTTTTAAGATACCAACGCCTATTTCTTGGAGAGGTTCTCCTGTTCTGGAAAGTTTTTGGATCCGATTATTCCCCATATCGGAAACATACAAAAATCCTTCTTTTGTAAAATAAAGCCCAGCCGGACCGTGAAAACTTCCTGGGTCTTTTCCAGTAGAACCAAAACGATTTACGTAAGTGCCCCTGGTATCAAATTCGAAAATTTTATCACCAGCATAATCAGCAATGAAGATTGATTTGCCTCGAATACTGATCCCGACTGGTCCTTCTAAATTTCTACCGAAAGAACCTTTGAAATTTTCAACTGGAAAGCCGTTCGCATCAAATTTGACTACGTTCGCTGTATCGAAACTTACTACGTAAAGATATCCTTCTTCATCTACGGCTAAGTCTGAAGGATTTCTAAAACGAAATCTTCTTAGATCGTCTCCGAAAATTGATTTATAATATTCTAAATTATCTTTTCTATTTCCGCCGCCTAGTCTGTATCTAAGAGCGTCTAAACGATTTTTACTTATTAAATCAAGTTTATTAGAAGATTCTAATTGTTCTAATTCGGAAAGACTTTCCTGCCAGTCTCCACTTAGATAGTATGCTTCCGAAAGAAAAAACTTAGGATGAACGAAATCTGGTTTGATAGAAAGAGAGCGCACAAAATTTTCTCTTGCCGCCGCGAATTCTCCCTTGTTATAATAGGCCAGGCCACGTTTAAAAAATGTCCTGGCTTCTTTTTCTTTCAGTCCGAAATTAGGTAGGGGCTCGGACCATCCGGATTGCGTGAGAATTCCTAAGAGTAGAACTAAAACTAGAAGTTTTGTTTGCGTACGTCTCCCCATTCTAATCCTCTTAGTCGATAGAATAGCTTAAGAGACATAATTTCAACCTATTTTTCGGGCCTTCTATAAGGGTTTTACTTATCCTGCAATCAATTTAAGGCAACGGGTTGCTGCGGAAGGGATACGGAGGCGCTAGTCCCGAAGGGATGAGCGCGAATGCGCGAACCCGTAGTAGCCCGGCTGAGCGAAGCGAAGAGCCGCCCTGAAAATTATCCGAGTCTTCTTTTAACTGAGAATCTTTCTTTTAGATTGGAAGAAGGGGAGTTGCCCGTCGGGGAAAGCCAGGCGTTTTTCCAGTTGGAATGCCATTCGGACCATTCGCTGCGGACGGATTGATTTTGTTGGAGTTCCTCTTCGACCTCTCTCATCAGTCGGTCCAATAGAATCACGTAGTTTCTGAATCGCAGGGCCAGGTCGGTGTTTGAGGAATATTCCTGCATGATTTTCATATCGGCCTGAGCAGGTGGGAAGAGGCATTTTTTCTGGAAATTTTCGGGCGGAAATAAAAGAAATGGGCGTTAGCCAGCGAGGACTGCTATATGGGCCTCCACACTTTCGGCCAAGGCGTCGAGGTCGTAGCCTCCTTCTAAGAAGGATATAGTTTTCGCACCGATCTGATTTGTTGCGGCTAATATTAATCGTGTAAATTCTGCGAATGCGTTAGTGCTTAGGTTCATGCCTGCTAATGGATCTCTTCTATGTCCGTCAAAGCCTGCGGAGATTAATACATACTCTGGTTGGAAGTCCAACATAGAAGGCACTACTATTTCTTGGAAATAATGGAAGTATTCTTTATCTCCAGAACCCATTGGTAATGGGATATTTAATGTAAAGTTTTCTCCTTTTCCTTCTCCTCTTTCATGGACTGAACCTGTTCCTGGATAATATGGATATTGATGAAGTGATGTGAAAAATACTTTGTCTGAGTCATAAAATATTTCTTGGGTTCCATTTCCGTGGTGCACATCCCAATCCAATATATAAACTTTTTCAACTCCTTGTGTGAGTAGATAACCTGCGGTGATTGCAATATTATTCAGTAAACAAAAGCCCATAGACCTTCCTGTTTCTGCATGATGTCCCGGTGGTCTTACAAGTGCGATCCCTGATTCTATTTCGTTGGATCTTATTTTGTTTACTAAGTCCACTCCGCTTCCTGCTGCCAAGAGTGCTGCATCAAAACTAGATTCTGAATAGGGTGTGTCTCCGTCGAAACTTCCTCGTTTACCTTGGATGACTGAAAATCTTTCTCTATGTCTATTATTATGTACAGATTCGATCAGTTCTAATGGCAGCTTGTTTGGTTTGATCCAATGCAAATCCTTAAAATAGGAGGTCTTATGTAGTCGATTGAGTATAGATTCCAATCTTTGAGGGGATTCAGGATGGAATGTTCCGGTATCATGCAATAAAAATGTATCGTCATAGGCGTAGCCGAGTTTCATTTTCTTCTCCCGTTTTTTGTTGGAAGTCCTACAAAGAGGACAAGTACCGAGGTCTCCGGTTCGATATTATATTATAGATCCGGAGTAAATTTGTGCGCAAACCGTTTTCACTTTTTCCTATCTTAGTTCTTACCGCTTTTCCGGTCTGTGCAGAGTTCACAATCCCTTATCCGGAGAATTCTAATAAGAAGGAAATTCCTGTTTTAGAATCTTCTACAAATAGTAAGACCAAACCCCAAGCTGCTTCCAAAGAAAAAGAGAAGAAAGGTGAGATACGACTTTCTTCCAGAAACACGCAGATGGAAAGCGAAAAGGAGGCTCCCAAAGAGAAACTTAAAAAGTTTTTTACAAGTCCAGCGAAGAAGGGCGCCTACGGAGATCGTCCCAAATTCTACCGTGGTCTTTATGTGAATAATTCTTTGGTTTCTGATAAGTCTCGTAAGAATGAATGGGAGTCCTTATTGAAGGATGCTTCCGATTATGGTGTAAATGTTTTAGTGATCGATCTCCAACCTAAAACTCCCTCTCCGGAAGAGATTTCTCGTATTAAGGGAATGGGTTTCTATCCTGTAGGAAGACTCGTAAATTTTGACGGTGGCCTTAAGACTAAATATCCTAGTCCTGAAAGATTAAATTCAATTTTGGGTTATGTTAGAAAGGCATGTCTTTCCGGATTTCCAGAAGTGCAATTGGATTATATTCGTTATGCAGATATAACTGATATAGATCTTTCTTTGAAGGAAAAATATAGTAATATCAACGAAATTGTGACTCGTATTCGTGGAGAAGCAAATCAGTGCGAAAAACTTCCTTACTTAGGTGCGGATATTTTTGGTAGAATTCCTTTTAACAGAGATGATCAGATTGGGCAGAAGGTGGAAAATTTTGCTCAGCTTGTGGATGTTATCTATCCTATGTTATATCCTTCTCATTTTTATGGCCAACCTGGTCGTATCGCAAATCCTTACCAAACTGTTTATGATGGTTTGAAGAATACTAGAAAAAGATCCTTATCAACTACCAAAGTTGTAGGTTGGATCCAAGGTTTTGGAATGAGTCTTGGTCCTTCCGGTAAATCTTTGAAAGATTATATCAAGGCTCAGATAGAAGCAAGTGTGGACAGCGATAGCGATGGTTTTGTCGTTTGGAATATCGTAGGTAAATATGGAGATACTTTCAGAGCGATTGAAGAAAGTATCCAGAGCGGGAAACTAAAGATCGAGGATTAATATTGTTTTGATCGCGATGTAGGAATTCCAACACGCAGGGTATAGTCCAGTGTAGGAATTCCTACACAACAATTAAAGTCCAAGATCTTTTTCTAATATTAGAAGATCCTTATCTCCGGGAACATTCTTAGGCCTATGAAGTTTATAGGCTTGGATAGATTCTACTGCTTTTGTTCTCAAGAAGGTTGCTTCTTCGCTGATCGTAGTAGATTTTGCTCCACCTGAAAGTTCCATATATCTCTTTCCGTAAAGAAGTGAAGTCAATCTATGAAGTCTATAGTCTGTGATATTATCAAGAGCTGCTTCTTTCAAAAGTTTTTGGGCTATTTCCCAGGATTTTTCCTGGCGATTTCTGAGTTTAGGCTCTTCTTCTGGAGAGACACTTCCCTTAGGTCGTTTGCTGGATGAATAAGAAGTGTATAATTTATAATAGGTTTCTGCACTTCTGATCAGAAGTTCATAATCTGTTTTGGAAAGTCTGAATCCTTCTCTGGCCACTTCTTGTGCTCTTTCTAATTCTTCCGGAACAAAACTATTTTTGGAAAAGCTGGGAGCCTGATCAGACTTACAATTTAAAAAGGAAACGTATTCTCTGGAAAATCGTATCAAATCTTGGTCTGAATCAAATCTGGATCTTTTTTTCCACGCAGAAGAAAACTCTGCGCCCGCGCTCATCGGCAGGATCCCGGAACATACTGGTTCTTTGGAATCTACTCCTGCCTCGCTCAAGTATAACATTCCTAATCTGTAATGCGGCACTGGAGACATTGGATCTAAACGAATTGCTTTGCGGAAAGATTGGATTGCTTCTGGGATCTCATCTCTTGTGAAATGATAATCTCCAGTTTTACGTTCTACGAGTGCAGGTCCGCTTAATTCGGAAGAGACTGGATAGGCAACGGTCAGTACCTTCTCTTTTGCCATTCCTAAGTATCCAACACCTCTTAATTGTTTTCCTGTGAATGCGGTTTGGAAGATGGATTTAACTTCTATTTGTCCTACGATACTTCCGTCTTTGAATGTTTCATGATCAAAATCTTTTTCGATCAAATAGAGTATCTGTCCCGGGCGGATCCCTGGGTCGTGATGCACTTTTACAGTGACTATATCAGGTCTTGTGTCGTATCCCAATTCGAATCTTTTGTATTTACCTTCGTATTCGATTGGTTTGACCTTATCGAACATAATGGTCTCCCCGACTAAGACCATTTTTTCTTTTCTTGGCATTCCATCTTTACCTGTGTTTTTGGGCATTCCCACATCTCGGAACGCATACACGAATTCTTTGGAGAAGATAGAAGAGGAAAAAGTGCAGAGTAATAGTATGATTACAGGTCGGGTTAGGGCCATACTTTTATTTTCGGCCGGATTGGAGCCGACCAATATAAGAATTTAAACGATTTCGACGAAGATGGAATCTTTAATTTGATATAAGATCTGTAAATTTAAGACTTGGGCGACTCCTTCGCTCCGCTCAGGCCGCGCTGCTACGACTTCGCGCATTCGCGCTCATCCGGGCAAAGCCCGGACTAAAGGTCTGCGCATTGCTGTCGCATTCGTATTTGCGAATTCTTTTGTGATTTTACAAGATCTTGCTAAAGTCCTCTATCACTTGATACTTATGTTCCGCCTGAGGATGGTTCCCTGGCCGAGAAACGATAATAGGTCGAACTCCAGCTTGGGTTGCTGCATCCGCTTCTTCTTTTATGTCCGTGAAGAATACAATAGAACTTGGAGGCAAAGAAAGTTTTTCGGCGATTTTAGTATAACTGGAAGCTTCTTTTTTTCCACCTACCGCTGTATCATAATAGTTTTCGAAATATACTGTTAGGTCTCCTGCTTCGCAGTATTTATAGATCAGAACTTGGGCTTCTACACTTCCCGAAGAATATACAGCAGCACGTTTTCCTGATTTTTTGATCCTTTCTAAAAAGAGAGGAACGTCTGAGAAAATTGTACTTTTGAGTTCGCCTGATTCATATCCTTTCTTCCAAATCCTTCCTTGGATCTCTTTCAAAATTCCTAATTTACGATCTTTGGATACTAGGTATTTGCAAAATTTGGTAAGTGATTCTGGAGAATTGGAAACTTGTTCCGTATATTCTTTTTCATTTTTGGAAGCGAGGATGAGTGCCTCGGCGAAGACTGTTTCCGCCGAGGTTTCAGAGAAGAATGATTGAAAGTTTTGGACCGAGTAGGGGAATAAAACCTTGTGCACGAATTCTATCGGCGTGGTTGTACCTTCTATATCAAATAAATATAACTCGGTGTTTTGTTCTTCCAATTAAGCTGTCCTTTTGATCCTGCTAGCTTCTGCTGCCAATTCTTCGTGCATCTTTTGTTCGTCGTGTTTGAAATTTTTCAGGATATAGAGCCAAGCCAGTCCGCAAGGTATCCAGAAAAGGATCGCGATCGTAAATGCTTGTGTTCTATCCGGCAATACTGTAAGGATCAATGCCGCCATTGCAGGTCCGAGCCCGTTCCCCAAATTGTCCGTAAGATTATAAAGAGCAAACATAGAAGATCTACTTTTTGGAGGATTCACATTCATAATAAGCGCTCTTACATTCGGTCCTGTTACGGATATAATAATACCTGTAAGTATATTAATGAAAATGAATGCAGAACTTCCTGCAACACTTCCTGCGTGTAATAGATATACAGTAGGCAAGATCCCAATAAGGATCATACTACCGCAGAAGATAGGTAAGAATGTTTTGTTCGTATCGTATATTTTTTGGCCTACAACTCCGCCGAAAAAGGTTCCGATAAAGATCCCAACAGCAGCAAATATGACCATTGCAGAAGCGGAGTCTTTAGGCATTCCATAATGGAATTCGTAATAATCGTTCAAAAATACGAAGAATACCCCCCAAGGAACACATCCTGGGATACCTTGCATGAAAATACCAATATTGGTCTTGGTAGAAAATAGAGTTTTAATATCCTTCCATGTTAAGCGAACAGCTTCTGAGTTCACGTCGGTGGATACATTTGTCAATTCCTTCTCTTTTCCTCCTCTTGCAGGTTCTTTACAGAATAATCCGTAGATCAGCATGAATAAGAAAGAAGGCGCAGCCATATAAATAAAACTGTCTCTCCATCCGTTGATCGGGTCGGAGGTTCCTAAAGTTCCGCCCACTATTTGCCCGAGGCCTACTCCCAGTCCCATGGAAAGAGATAAATATCCTGCGGCAGTGGAACGGGACTTGTCTGAAAAATAATCCGCTACTAAGGAGAATAGAAGAGGGAAACTTCCTCCCAATCCGAAACCTGTTAGAGTTCTAAGGATTAAAAATTCTTCGTAGTTTCTTGCGAATCCGGAAAGAAGGCAAGGGATCTCTCCCAATAATACTGTTCCGATGACCAAAGGTTTTCTAGGAAATCTTTGAGTAAGATAACCCATGTAAACCGAAACAAATCCTCCTAAAACGAAGAAGCAGATTGGGATGAGTCCTCCCAATTTCCAATCGATCTCTTGTTGGTCAGTGATCCCGAAAGAGCCTGCTATGTTTCTGAGGTTTGGCGCGATCAGGTTTTGGTCCGCGAATAGAAAGAAGGCCATTCCCATAATCATCCAAAAGGCGAGGATCGCGTTTCCTCCATGGGCGGCAAGTTCGCCTAATCCGAAATATCGAAGCAGGCTTTTTTCCGAGGTCGGTTGAGACATCCAATTCTCTCCACTATGTTTCTGTTTGATGTCGGCTTCTATAAGAAGCACGTAAAGCGACAGATTGGTGAGGGGAAAAGGAATCGGCAACGAAAATGTGATTTTACTGTGAGGGCTTTGAAAGAAAGGTCCGATTTTCGTCCTAGAACATCCTCTTTCTTCTGTTTTGGAATAAATACTTGACCCGACGTTTACTTGTCTATAGCTTCGGTCCGACTACGAGGGATGCCGCCCTAACCTAACTGGAGCCAAACAGCATGGCCTACCAACATAAAGAGTTCTTCTTTCAATCTTCCAGAGACAATACCAAATTATACGGTCAAGCATGGACCAAATCCGGAGCCAATCGTGTAATTGTTTTCTGTCATGGATTCGGAGAACATAGCGGTAGGTATTCCAACCTTATCCAATATTTTAAGGATAGCGATGTTAACTTTTACGGTTTGGATCTAAGAGGTCATGGTAAATCGGAAGGCAAAAGAGGTCATGCTTCCGGTTTCGAAGCATTTGTAGATGATCTTGCTGACTTCGTGCAAGAGGTTCGCAAAAGAGAACATAGGGATAAGATCCTACTTTTAGGACATTCTATGGGTGGAGTAGTGGTCATCCGCTACGCTTTGGAAGGTATCAACCAGGATTATATCTATGGAGTTGTTGCCTGTTCTTCTGCATTAAAAATCCCTACTACACCAGTCCAAAGATTCCAGATCTCTGTGGCTGGTTTTTTACGTAAGATCGCACCTTCTACCACTCTGGACGCGAACCTGGATACAAATTTGGTAAGTAGAGATCCAGAAGTGGTCCAAGCTTATATCGATGATCCTATGGTTCACGGTAAAATTTCATTTTCTATGGGTTATGAATTGTTCCAACAAGGTGCAATTGCAAATAGAAAGGCCGGGATCTTAAGAACTCCTATCTTAATTCTACATGGTTTGGCTGACGGGATCGCCGATCCTGCCGGAAGTTTGGAATTTTATAATCATTTGGTTTATAAGAATAAAAGAATGAAAACCTATAAAGGTTTCTATCATGAACTTATGAACGAACCTGCAGGAGAAAGAGAAAAGGTCCTAAAGGATATCAAAGAATTTATGGATTCTTTGGTCCCAGAAAGGGCAAAATCATCTGCTAAAAAGGTCAGTGCGAAGAAGGCCACAAAATTGAAACCTTCTCCCAAAAAGAAAGCAGCAGCAAAGAAGAAGTAACTAAGCCTGCTTTTTCATTTATTCTTTTCTCAATCTATAGGTAATCGTAAAAGAAAGGAAGAACAGAAAAGAAAGAATTCCGATCACACCATAAATCGTTTTTTCAGTAGAAACGAATATACTTCCGTTATTGATCTCTCTTTCCTGATTTGCGGTCTCGTTGATTGGTTCTCCACCGATTACAGAAAAAGTGATCTCATATTGAGGTCCCGCATAACTAACTATATTCGAATTCACGTCCGGCGGGGCATCCACAGAAACAGGGCGTGTGCCCTTCTGCCCAATAAAAGAAACCTGCATATCCTTAGGTTTGGAGAAGATCACCTTCTCTCCTTCTTGGTTCTCGAATAATAATCTGTCTTTGAAGTGAGTAGGGGATAGGGTACTCGAAGGGATCACATAACTCACAAATAACTGAGAAGTTCCTGGAAGGATTGCCCTATCAATCACCCAACCATTTTTTCCTTTAGTCAGTTGGATTGGGATCGCCATCTTGTTTGTGCTCTGGGTCAATTGAGCGCTTACTTCTAAAGCTTCTTCAGGTATATAAACTTCTAGAGGGTCGTTGGGATTTTGGAAACTTTTAGGAGGAATGGTATTATTAGTTAAGATAGATACTTTAGAAATTACTAATGCTTCTTTTTCACGTACTACTTGAAGAAGGGATTTTGTTTTTACTACGGAACGATCCAGAGTTTTATCATAAACTGTTACCTCTTGTGGCCTTGACCTCATCATAGGTACCGGAGGGATCATCTTATTATAATTTACTCCGTTATAAGTCACTTGTAGCAGAATGGGAAGTCCATCAGGAGCATTGATCTTAGGAAGTTTAAAACTTCCTCTTACTGGACCCTGGTCAGGAAGAGGCAAAGGCATCATCTGTCTTTCTAAGGCGAAGAGGCGGATCCCTTCTGCGGACCCTGGTCCGCCTGTACTTCCATTTTTAAGGACAATCTGTAGTTCAAGTTCCTCCCCGAATAAGGGAGATAGGCTGAAACATATAAAAAGAGAAAAGAATAGGATTAGAAATTTATTCTGCATGGGATCGATTCCAATGTTTCTTATCCCCTGAAAAAGGGAAAGCCTTTCCGTTCTGATTCTTGTATCTGAAAACTCTAAAATTGTGGACGAATGTGGGGAATTTCGTTAGAAAGGAAGGCCAAGAGTGATATAAATAGAAAGAGGCCGCCTTGAAATTATTCAAAAGAATCCTTCTGGTTTTGTTAAGTGTTTTCGCGTTATTACTTCTGTTAGTTTATTTTTCCACATTCCATCCATCCGATTTGGAATCAGTACAAGTAAAATGTGAAGAAGGTGCTCCAAGCCTAGAGTCTTCCGAATCGATCAAGGTACTATCTTGGAATGTGCAATACTTTGCAGGAAGGAATCGTGTATTTTGGTATGATGTTCCGGATGAAACTGGACCAGATACTGGCCCGTCCAGAGAAGAGATAGAATCTACTCTCAAAAAAGTTGCGAATGTGATCTCAGAAAGAGATCCTGATTTTGTTCTATTCCAAGAAGTGGATGACGGAGCTAAAAAAACGTATTCTGAAAATCAGTCAGAAAGAATTCTTCCTTTGCTTTCTGATAAATACCCCTGCCAAACAGAAGCATTTTATTGGAAGGCAGGATTTGTTCCTCATCCAAAGATTATGGGCCCTGTTGGAATGAAATTAACTATATTCAGTAAATATAAAATTCTTTCTGCTTCTCGCCACCAACTTCCTACTCCTCCCGCAGATCCGATCACTAAACAATTACAATTAAAACGTGCGATCTTAGAAGCATCCATAGATGTAAAAGATAAACAACCTTTGGTTCTTTTGAATACACATTTGGATGCATTCTCCATGGGAACGGATACAATGCAAAGACAGGTCGCATTTATAGGCCAATTATTGGAAAAATTGGATTCAGAAGGATCGGAATGGGTTTTGGCAGGAGACTTTAATCTTCTTCCTCCAGGTTTTTCCAGAAAACAATTACATGTTAACGGGGCTTATTATTATAGCGACGACGAGGAAATTTCTCCATTATTCAAAAAATGGAATTCTACCGCAAGTTTAGAAGAATTGAACGGATCTAATCAGGAAAAATTTTACACTCATGTTCCTAACGATCCTCAGATCGCAAAGCCTGATAGGACCATTGATTATATGTTCTATTCTAAAGGTTTAACTAAGAAAGAATATAAAGTCTTAAAAGAAGGAGACGCCTTAGAATCCAGTGATCATCTTCCTTTAGAAGGTACCTTCTCCTTAGAAACTCGTTAATCTGTTCGGACAAATCCTTGCTCTTTTCTTAGAAGGCAAAAATTTGGAAAAAAACGAAAGATAGGGCATTATGAGACCGTTTAAAATTCTGGGAGTGCAGCAGATCGCAGTCGGCGGAGATAGTAAGGATAAACTCAAAAAATTTTGGGTAGATACTCTCGGATTGCAAAACATTGGTTCTTTTAGAAGTGAAAAAGAGAACGTAGATGAGGATATCCTACAGATGGGCAAAGGTCCTTACGCTGTAGAAGTAGATATCATGGAGCCTGTGGATCCAAGCAAAAGTCCAAAAGTGAATGATCCTAAATTGAATCATATTGGACTTTGGGTTGATGATATTCACAAAGCAGTAGAATGGCTAAGCGCTCAAGGAGTTCGTTTTACTCCAGGAGGGATCCGCAAAGGTGCTGGCGGTCATGAAGTGACTTTTATTCATCCAAAAGGAAATGAAGAATTTCCACTTTGTGGAGAAGGTGTTCTTGTAGAGCTTGTGCAAGCTCCTAAAGAAGTGATCGAAGCATTAGGCTGAAGATCAAAAAAAAGGATCTCTTGGGAGATCCTTTTTTATATTAAAATTACTTAATTCCCTGCAGGAAGTAAGTATGCATCGGGCCTTTTCCTTTTACCTCGATTACATTCCTATCTTCAAAATTATATTTATCTTTTAAGGAAAGATAAACAGATTCAGAAACATGGATCCTTCCGGTTGCTCCATGAGATTCCATACGAGAAGCAGTATTAACTGAATCACCCCAGAGATCGTATACGAATTTGTTCTTTCCGATCACTCCGGCAACAACCTCTCCGGTATGAAGACCGATCCGAACATTAAACTCGAATTCTAACTCAGGTTTTAATTCGTTCAAACGATGTATCATGTCGAGAGCTGCCTGAGCCGCTTTATGAGCATGGTCTTCCGTTGGGACAGGAATACCTCCTGCTAACATGTAACAATCGCCTATTGTTTTAATTTTTTCTAATTTATATTTGTCGGCGATCACATCGAATTCTGTAAAAATACGGTTTAAGATCTCTACTAGTCTAGTCGGTGTTTGGATCTTAGTGGTTAATTTAGAAAATCCAACTATATCAGCAAAAAGTACGGTAGAAGAAGGGAAATAATCTGCGATAACTCCTTCTCCTCCTTTTAAACGATCCGCAATACTTCTGGGTAGAATATTCAAGAGAAGATTTTCGGACTTCTGTCTTTCTTCTTCTATACTCTTATTTAAAACTTCGATCTTTTCCAATGAATCTTTTAATTCTTTGTTTCTTTTGGAAAGAGTTCTATAGGCATCCGCGTTATCCACACCGATTGCAACATAGTTTGCCAATGTCCTGAGAATATTCAGCTGATTTGGTTGGAATGCATTTTTAGAATAACTGTGAACTGTAAGAATTCCGATCAGACGTTCTTCTACCTTTAGGGGGAAGTATAATGCTGATTGGGAATTTTCTCCGAAATGTTTTCTGATATCTGATAAATAATTTGGATAATCTTTTTCAATATCTAAGGTGATCAGTTCTTTCTGTTGTTTTACACAATAAGAAGAAGGGTTATCCTCTTCTAAAGAATCTACGGAAGGAGCCGGGACATATCTTCCGTCTATTACGCAAAACTTATATTTGATCTCTTTTTTTTCTTCGTCGTAAGTTCCGAATGCGAGAACATCCATTGGAACGATTGACTTAGTATTCTCATAAACTGATTGTATAATGATTTTAGGTTCGAGGGAAGAAGTGATTATCTTACCGATCTCTGTTACAAGTTTGAGGTCCATATAAGCGGCCTCTAACATTATATTAGAATCGGTTAATGCTTCTTGGGTTTTGAGAAGTCTATGCTGGGTGGAATCCCCGATCTTCATGATCTTTGAAGATTGTTTGAGAAGAGACTCGTAGGATCCTATAATCGTTTTTAACTTTTGTTTAGGATCCTCTTTGGTATTCGAATCTTCTAAAAAAGACTGAGCGTCCGAGAGAAGTTTATATTCTTGCTCGAAAAAAGTATTTTGTTCTTTCGAAGTTTCGTTCTTTTCCACTTGTTCCGCACGAAAGAAATCTTATTTATAAGATTTCATTTTGAAAGTCAGGGACAAATCGGAAGAGAATTCTTCTCCGGTTTCCTGCATGTCCTCATCGTCTTCTTTATAAAGCCATTCGACTTCTACCTTTCCACCTTTGTCATGATATTTCTGGAGATTGTCCAATATATCCATGATCACTTTGGAAGAACTGGTATTAAAATAATCCATTTGGAAACGGAACTGGATTTGTTTGTTTGCAGTTTGGATTGCTGACAACCAATCAAAGACTGGTTTGTAAAACGCCATTGCGTTTTCCGGATAAGATTCTCCGATAATTTCCGCGAGCCCCTTATCTGATTCTAAGATGATTTCCGGTGAAGTTTTAGTCTGTTGTATATGTAAGGATTCCATGATTAGTTTTCCTTCGTAAAGAATGCGGAGATTGTAAAAAAGGATAGTTTGTTATCCAATTTGTCGAAACGAAACACCAGAGGTCCGTCTGACTTCCTGGCGATATCGATTAATCCCACACCTGCTCCTTTGCTATCTTCCGGCCTCTCCGATCTAAGTTGCTGTTGGTAGAAGGACTTTAATTCGTCCTTACTCATGGAGTTGATTTTTTGGATCCTTTCGGTCAAAAACTCGATCTTCTCGTTTAGTACCAAATTTCCCGAAGCAACATGGTAGCCAACCGAATTTTCCCTGACTATGAGGATCCCTACGCCTGCATCTTTCTGCTCTTCGTTAATTTTTCGCTCAGCGGAGTAGTGCAGCATATTTTGCGCTAGTTCTATAAATACCGCGAAAATTTTCTTTATTTTGGATTCCGTGCTCAAAGAAGTCCGGATCATAGATCCTAATTCAGTTAGAACTTCCTGGGACAGTCTGCCCTTAAAGGATACGAGCAGATTAAACTCGCTAGTTTCCTGATAAGTCTTAAATAGATTTACGACTTCATTTTCCATCTTCAGCATCTTCCTTTTTCAGAAACATCTCCTTATCTTCCCCCCAGTATTATACCGACTAGTGTTATGTCGTCCCGTTGAGCCTCTCCATTTTGGTGGGCTAACAGGAAGGATTCTAAACGTTCTTTTTGTTCTTCACCAGAAAGATGTTCTATCCCGCTTAAGAAGTTTAACAACCCTTTGGTACCTATTTTTTGTCGGTCCGGATTCGGCTGGTCCATAAAGCCGTCCGTGGTTAAGTAAACACTCGTACGTATTCCTTTTTCCAAGGAGATGGAGTGTGTTGTAAATTTTCGCGTTTCTTCTTTTTGCCTGCCGCCGATCGAGAATCTATCACCTTTAATTTCGGTCAAGACTCCGCCTTTTCCTATAAAAATAGGTCGTTTTGCTCCCGCAAAGTATAAATTGTTTCCTTCAATCTTTAATAGACAAAGATCCATTCCATCTCTTGAATTCGTTTGGTCCATGTCCTGTTTGAGGGCCTGTCTTACTTTTTTATGCAGCTGTTCTAAAATAGAACCCGGATCTGTAATACCAATTTCGTTCACGATCTGATTGAGCAAAGTATTTCCAATCATGGACATAAGAGCTCCCGGAACTCCGTGACCGGTACAATCTACAGATGCGATATATATTGCATCTTCCTGTTTTGAAAACCAGTAAAAATCTCCAGATACTATATCTTTCGGACGGAATACCACAAAATAATCGGAAAGTGCATTTCCTAATACTTCAGAAGAAGGTAAAATAGCCTGCTGGATATTCAATGAATATGTAATACTATCCGTAATATGCTGGTTTTTTAAAGCCAGATCGTCGTTAGCTTGAGCTAATTCTTTGGTTCTATCCGCGACTTTACTTTCCAAATTCGCATAAAGTAATGCGTTATCGATGGAGATCGCAGCCTGAGAGGACAAAATGGAGATAGTTTGTAGTCTATCCGAAGTGAATGCAGCCTCGGAAAGATTATTCTCTAAATATAATATACCAATTAGTTCTCCCTGCTTGATGATCGGAGAACATAGAACGGATTTTGTTTTCCTTTCTCTAATATATGGATCCTTGTTGAACTTCTCGTCGGCAAACGCGTTACGCAGCACGAGGTCCTCTTTAGTCCTCTCCACATAGTAGATAACACTGATAGGTATATTTTTACTCTCTTGGATCGGGATCCCTTGGAGAACTCTGATCTCATCGTCGGTGGTGCTACCTTCCGCTTCTACGAAAAGTTTTCCGTCCCTTCTTAAGATCATAACTCCTTTTTCAGCACCCACGTTCTCAATGGAAATTTGCATTAAGGTGTCTAATAAGGATTCTAGTTTGATCTCTCCGGAGATTGCGGTGGAACTTTTCAGAATGGATTGGAAGTCCAGAGTCTGGCCAGAATATACTTCTGTTGCAGAGGCTGTTCTTGTGCTTAAAGTCCCGATCGTGCGGGTAGTGCGGAAGGTATCCCTTCCTCCTTTTTCTCGGATGAATTCTGGGAATTTGGCCTTAAGAAGTTCCTGCTTTTTAATAGCTCCCCATCTTCCATACTTTTGATAAGCCTCTGCGATATACTGAGATCCTATCTTGATACTTCCTTTGGAGAACCAAAATTTGGAAGCAAGTTCCGCTGCTAAAGCCTCGTCATTATAATATTCATTTTTACCGGCAAGTTGAACTGCTTGCTCATATGTTTTAGCAGCTTTCCAGTTTTTGTATTCTAGTCTTGCAAGTTCAGCTTCTACTAAAAGAAACTTATGTTCGAAGTTTTCTGGAGCATTTGCAGAAAGAAGTTTAAGCTTCTCTTGGTTTTTCTTAATCCTTTCTAGAAACTTAGCTTTTTGTTCTTGGGTAGAAAGTTTGTAGTTCGCAGCCATTGCGAGAGAATATAGATAAGCATGTTCCTCTACAGCGATCTGACCTGAGATGAATCCAAGCATACTTTCGGATTCTTCTAATTCTTTTAATGCACTTTCTGCTTCTCCATAGCTGAGAAGTGTTCTTGCTTTCATGATCTTGAAAAGACAAACAGGGAAAGGACTTTGGTGAGAATTACATAATTCTATATAACTCTGCTCGCTCATATCATCGATCGAGAATTCAAGATGAGAAGAAGTTTTTCCTCTTAGATTGGAAACTACCAGAGCAGATGCGAGAACGGTATCGATCGCTAAGTTGTTTTTTACTTTGCGTGTAAATTTTAAAAGTCCATCTATTTTAGGTTTTACTAATTCTAGATTTTTGGACTGAAGAACCACGTTGACTGCGTCATTCATTGCGCAGTAACCACCATGTAAGAATTCCCCAGACTCTAAACTAGCCTGGATCCCTCTATGATTGATCTCTTCTGAATATTTTAAATGTCTCACGAAAGGAGTGGTATAGTTTGCGAGAATATTCGCAGCTTTAGTGATCCCGCTTGGGTTCTTATACTTCTCACTTACCTTGATAGCAAGTTCTGCGAATTCGTAACCTTTTCTATATTGTTGGAATCCTGAAGTGAGAAGGATAGCATACATAGAATATCCGTATGGATCCGAAAGATTTCCATACTTCAAGAATAGGTTTACCATCTTCAAGGAAACGATTGGGAAAAGTGATAATGCAAAATTGTAAACAGTAGGGATGGCGCTGATCAAAAGATTCACTGCCATGATCTGTTCTTGTTTTTGGATCAGTGGGAGGTCCAACAAGGAGTCTACTGTCTTTTCTTCCAGAGCCTTGTTTACGATCTCTATCTCTTCTCCTGTTACTTTTTCATGATCCGTTTCAGGAATATCCACCCCTAAAGGTTGGAGAGCCTTGATGATCATAGGAAGAGCTAAGTCGAATTTTCCAAGAGCTGAATATTGAATGATTAAAAGATTACAAGCATCAGCTTTTTCGATAGGAGATCTTGCGTATTTTAAAAGTGTATCTATTGTTTTTTGAGAATCATCAAAGTTCCCTGTGAGATACTGAGTTTCTCCTAGTTCTCTGAAGATAGAATAACAAAGTTCATACTTAGAATTCCAAAGAGCATCATCTCCTTGAGACGCTTCTGGCAGAAGGAAAAGTAATTCTCTCGCCTTTGCGATATAAGAAAGAGCAGGTTTATAAGCCGTAGAATTTTTGGCCTTCTTCCCTGCGATCAGATCCAACTGAGCTAATTTTAATTTTTCAGCGGATTCAGTGATCAGCCCAGATCCAATATTCATGTGATTTGCAATATCAAAGATATTGTCTTCGATCTGTTTTGGATCGGCTCCTTCTATAAGGAATCTTCCCAATTGCAGACGGATCTTCTTTTTCTTTTCTTCTTCTATAATTTCGTAAGCTGCTTGTTGGACCCTATCGTGTTGGAACCGGAAAGTAACTGTTTTTGCAGTTTGGTAATTTTTATCCTTATTCGCAGCTGTATCTTCGAAAGATTCAGCAAGACGATAATTTTCTCCGATTGGAACAATCAATTCTTCTGCGATTGTTTCCTGCAAAGAACTGAGAGCTGTTTTATAATCTGTTTCTAAAATTCTTGTTAGAAGAGCCAGATCGAAACTACTTCCGATACATGCGGCCATCTCAAGTGTTTCTTGGATCTTAGGAGAAAGTTTACGGATCCTATTTACTAAAAGTTCAACTACGTTATCCGAAATTTTAGTATTTTTGATCTTGGCGATATCCCATTTCCAAACACCTTCTCCCGGTTTCCCGGAACCCTGATCAAAATAGACTGAGTCTTCCTTGGCGAGTTGTTTCAGAAGTTCCCCGATAAAGAATGGGTTCCCTCCGGTTTTGGAATGAATGATTTCCGCAAGTTCAGCGGTTTTATCTTCCGAAATATAAAGACTGTCTGAGAGTAATTGCCTTACGTCTTTTAATGCCAAAGGTTGGAGAACGATCTTGTAAGGATCCAGTCCTTCTTTTTCAAGGGTATCCAGCAATACTTGGAAAGGGTGGGAAGAATCTACTTCGTTATCTCTATAAGCTAATATGATGAAAAGGTAATTTACGGTTACGTCTTCCATCAGATTTTTGAGAAGTTCTAAGGAAGCAGTGTCCGCCCATTGCATATCATCTAAGAAGATCGCAAGTGGATGTTCAGGACTTGCAAAAACCTTAATGAAGTTTTGGAATACTATATAAAAACGGTTTGCGTTCTCCTGCGGGCCAAGTTCTGGAACAGGATCTTGCTTTCCTATGATGATCTCGAGTTCAGGGATCACATCTGTGACTACTTTTCCGTTGGCACCGACTGCTTTTTTGATCTTACTCTTCCAAGATTCGATCCTTTCTGGAGATTCTGTTAAGATCAATTCTACTAAACTGGAAAATACCTGGATGATAGCAGAGAAGGGAAGGTTTCGATTGTACTGGTCGAACTTTCCTGAAATGAAATAACCTTTGGATTCAGTAAGAGGTTTGTTGATCTCTTTTACTAAAGAGGATTTCCCCACACCGGAATATCCTCCGATCAAAACCATTCTGGATCTTCCGTTTGTAGCAACGGATTTGAATTCTTCCAGAAGTGTTTTGATATACTCGTCCCTTCCATAAAGTTTCTGAGGGATCTTGAATTCTGTCGAAAAATCTGTTTGAGCTAGAGGGAAAGAAGGGAAGTCTGTCTTTTCTTTCCAGAGAGCGTAAGCCTTCTCCAAATCTCCTTGGAGTCCTCTCGCAGTTTGGTATCTGTCTTCTGCATTTTTTGCCAGAAGCTTCATTATGATTTCTGAAAGTACGGTCGGGACTTCTGATCTTGCTTCTTTTGGAGAAGCTGGTATCTTTGCTAAATGAGCATGTACTAATTGTAAAAGATCCTCACCATCGAATGGAAGTTTTCCGAGTAACATCTCGTAGTAAGTGATCCCTAAAGAATAAAAATCACTTCTGTAATCTACCGAACGATTCATCCTTCCTGTTTGTTCTGGAGAAACGTAATGGATGGAACCTTCTAAAATATTAGGTGCTGACCAGGAAGTTTCTTCCTTATTCAATTTGGTGGAAATTCCGAAGTCTATGATCCGGACTTGTTTTTCGTCCTTATTGAATATTATATTTTCAGGCTTTAAGTCTTTATGTATGATCTTTTTGGAATGTATTTCACTCAGTCTTTCTGCGAGTTGGATGGAGATTGGAAAGAAGTCCGAAAGAGTCATCGGCTTTTTGGAGATAAAATCCTTTAAGGAACCTCCAGGCACGAAGTCCATAAAAAGTGCGAACCCGTCTTGCAACTTTTCGAATTTGATAGGTTTTACAAAATAACCGGAAGAAAGTAAATTTAAGATCTCGAATTCGTTCCTAAGATTGACCACCGAAGGATGTAATTCGTCCAAAACTGGAAGAAATTTGATGATGACGGATCTATTGTCTTCTTTACGAACAGCTTTATAAACTTCGGACGCAGATTCGGCGTTTAGCCTTTCTTTTAGTTCGAACCCTGTTACGATCATCCTTCTACTTCACCTTTATTTTTATATTATATTCTAAATATCGAATTTTCAGAGGCGATACAAAAGTCCGCCCCAATAAAATCCGGCCCCAACCGCAGGAGAAAGGATTAAGTCGCCTTTTTTGACGATCCCTTTATAATAATATTCAGATAATGCAATTGGAATGGATGCTGCGGAAGTATTTCCTACTCTTTCGAAATTCAAAAGTATTTTTTCTTTAGGGAACTTAGTTCTTTTTAGAACATCCTGCACTACCACGTCTGTGCCTGGATGAGGGATGACCCAATCTATCTCTTCTAATGAGACATTATTCTTTTTTAATAGATCATCCATGGAAGAAAGTGTAAGATCTGCAGCGTTTGTTACCAGTTCCGGATAACTTTTTACGTAAAAGTTCGGCCCAGGTCCTGTCTCGATTATGCTAGCAAGATCTCCATCATCCTTTAAAAAAGAATCTATAATGCCGAATTCTTTGTCTCCAGTATACTCTAATAGAACTCCTGCGGCTGCGTCACCTGCTGTGAATTCTCCGTAACCGCCCATTCTGGTGCGGACAGAAAATCTTTCGCTGCCTATCACGAGTGCGTTCTTAAATTTACCGCTGCTCAAGAACGCTGCGCCCATTTGCACACCATGAACAAAACCGGTACAAGCAGTACAAATATCGAATGCTAATGAATTAGAAGTTCCTGCAAGTTTAGAAGCCTGAGGCGCCAAATCCGGAAGATAAAGTCTATCTGTCCAGTTAGCCAGAATGAATAAGTCCACATCCTCTGCTTTTTTTCCTGCATCTTTCAGGATCATTTTAGAGGTTTCTGCTGCCATGAACTGGGCGGTCTCTTTTTCGTTTGCCCTTCTTCTTTCAGTTACGCCAATATTGCCGATGACTGCTTTTTCGGCAGGATGCATTTCAGGATATTTTAATCTAGGGCGAATTTCCTCATTGGTGACGATCCTTTCCGGAAGATAATGCCCAATCCCGGTGATTCGAACTCCGTTCGAAACTAGGTTTTTAGAATTCGCCATGGATCAATACTCCTTTGGTCCATAATAAATTTCCAGTCATAATTCCAATCTTTTGATGCATCTTTATCACACTTAAGGCAAACGGGTATACACCATAAATTGTTCGGTGTAAATTCTTTCCGGATCTAATTCTCTGAGAGCGGTCAATTCATCCGAATTGATGGCTGGCTCTTGAGCGATTGGAAGATCCTCGTCGGGAGGAAGCCAAAGTGTATATCTTAGAACAGCTTCTTCCGATTCCATTTCGTCGTCGGATGCAGGTGCAAGCCAAGAACTCAATTCGAAAGGATGGTCCGAAAAAGAGGACCTTTGGAATCTACCGAACTGGCAGACTGCTTCGATTACCCTGTCTCCAGGTGAAGTGATATGTTTTACTTTTCTTACGAATCTAAAACGGTTTGCCTTTGCTACTACGATTGTGTCCGCAACGGAGACGATATCATTCGCACCTCCTGATCCTACTAAGAAGTTTCCTTTTCCATCTAATACTGAGTTGATATTTCCAAACCAGTCTACTTCTGCAGCGCCAATCACTCCCAAACAATCATCAGGTACAACTGTTCCTAATATACTTACTATATCAGATAACATGGAGCAATGTTGTGTGTGAAGTTGGCTGAAAAGAAAAACGTCTCCCACAAAAGGTTTCATTCCATAAAATCCGAGCTCAGCAACGATCTTAATATGGATCCCTTCTTTTTCTAGAAGTTTAGCCGCTGTCCAGGCGGCCATATGTGCGGCTCCGATTCCTGCGAGAATTGTTTTGTATCCTTTTGTCTTGACCTTCTCTATGATCGCTCTTGCAGCAAGAATGATCATCTGTTCTGAATCATTTACAGTTTTAGGATTTTCAGGAGAAGATAGAGAATGTTCCGGAGGAGTCATCTTCAAACGTCTGAGCCTGACTTCTCCGATCAGATCCAGATATTCTTCGTGTCCACCGGATAATATTACATTTTCTTTATACCATTTTTCAGCCTTAGCGGGAATGCCTGCCGCCTTATTGGCCTCCATTTGGAATTCATAATCATCTAAATATGATTCTACACCTTCGAATGCTGGGATCTCAGGAAAACCTTGCACTCTTAAAGATTGAGGATGTGCTCCGAATCTTGCAGGAGCGATCCCTAAAACTTTTGTGCCAGGTATATGTACTAGTTCAGGAGGAACTGTTCCTCTTGGTACGATCTTCTCCACAGTAGCGATCACACCTTTAGTGGCAGCAAGTGCACCCCAAGCTCCTTCTCCACCTGGTTGAGAGAGAACAATATTTCCGTCTTCGTCAGCTACTACTCCGTGGACCAATGTAATATCTGGGCAGAGTGGAAGAAGAACTACCATGTCCTTCTCTTTTGTTCCTCTACTTTCAGAAACTAGATGAGGGCTCGCAGCTTCTCCATAAGGATTTCCTTCTGTAGGTTTATGATATAAGAATGCAGTCTTTCCTAATTTGTCCGTAATCAGGTCAGAACCTACCAAAGAATTTGAAACAAATCCTGGAAGTTTCATGGCGCCTGCCATCAATCTTTGCACCAAGGTGAGAAGGGACCAAAGTTCCAACTCAAAAGGTTTTCCTTTCATTAAGTCTTTATACAAACTATTTGGACTTGGCTTAGGATAATTATCTCCTGCAAAACCTGTGATCATCTTCTTTACGATCCCTGAAAGAGCGAGACAGTGAGCGCTAGAGTGAATTCCCGCAACACTGATTGTGAACTCAGGATTTGTTTCTTCGAAAACACGAGAGAGAGAATAGATAAGTGCATTTGGCCTAGACATTGTAGTGGCCAAGTGTAAGTACATGCCCGGTCTAACGAATTCCCGCACGAGGGAATCAGGATCAGAAAGAATCTTAGTAGTTTGATGATTCGATTCTTGTGGCATTCGTTTATTTTGCAAAAAAGCCCGGACAAAAGGCATTTTCACCAAAGGTTAGATTTTTGACGGAAAAAAGGCCATATTCATACGAAATCAGCGTGAAAATACTGCCAAATCGTGAGTTTAAATCCCATGACATTTCGCATCTAAAAACTAACATCGTTTAATGCGAGGGTTTACTAAGTAAGAGGGATTAGGCCTCTCTTTTTTACCAGACTCTGGTATAAAAATTTCAGTTCTTTCCAGCATTCTTTATTATACGAGAGCTCAGGCTTTAAGATCGGATTTCTGGGCTCCGATACTTAGATGGAACCCTCCTTAGAAAGAGAAGCTGAAATGTCAGAAGCCCCAAAAGAGTCTTTTAACTTCAAGACAGAACTAGTTGTCCGCAGATCGGATACTAGAAGTGCCACTGTAGTAGGTGGACTTTTTGTTTCTCACCTAACATACGAAACATTTATCCCTCTCGTAAACGAAGTGTTTGATGCATTCTTAGAATCTAACTCCTGGTCCAAGGCGAATATTGCAGGAGCAAATATTATCATTCCTAAAATGGATGTGGAATATAAGTCAGAAGCTAAAGCAGGAGATGTTTTAGAATTTTCCGCCGGAGTTTTTAATTTAGGGAAGAAGTCCTGCGAGTTACATATCTTAGCTTCTCAAAAAGTTTCTAAAGAAGAAGTGGGACTTGCAAAAATTTCTCTAGTATTCTTTGACTATGTTTCTAAAAAAACTTTGGAGATCCCGTCCGCATTTAGGGCGAAATTCGAAGTATGAATTCCAAGGTCCAAACTTCTCAAACGGAAGCTGAGTTTCCTGCGGAATATTATTTTTCGACGGAGATACCGATCCGTAAGATCGATCTAAGTTTGGACATACATGTTTCTTTCGCAAGTGTGTTAGATCTTGTGATGGAGGCTCACCTTCAGTTCTTTCAATACCTTGGTTATTCAGTCACTGATATTCATGGGAACAGCATCATATTTGCAAACGCTTCCATACAATACCAGGGTGAACTATTATATAAAGATAAAGTGATTATAGATGTTTCCTTGGATAATTTCGGGGAGAAGTCTTTCGATCTATACTTTAGACTTTCTAAAAGGAATCGAGCGGAGAAGGTCTCCGTCGTAAAGATTAGAGTTTTATTCTTTGATTATAAACTTAGAAAGGTAGTTTCGATCCCTTCTGAATTCAAAAATAAATTTGATACAGGAAAATATATCAAGATGCAAAGCCCAGAGATCGGAAAAGAGGTCTCAAGCGCAGTTGGTCCTGATGGATTTGTATTCGGATTTCGTAAATTGGAAGTTTGGAATCTTTCTCATGTGTTCCTTCTTCATTTATACGAACTTTGTGAGAGTTGGAAAGGAAAAGTAGAACCAAGTCTTTTAGAACATATCAGATCTATTTCTTCCTTATTGCCTGTAAGAATTGCAGGAGCTTGGGGGACTAGGATCCGCGCAGAAAAAGTAAAAAATATACTAAGAGCAAAAGTACATTTAGAAGAGCTTAGATATCTTCTAATCTTAGTAGCTGATCTTGGTAAAGTAGATCCTTCTCAAGAGTTGGATGATCTTCAGACAATCAATTCTCATCTCAAAAAATATCTGAACAAAGTCAGGACCGGAGAAACTAGAAAGATCCGATGAAAGATAAGATCGCATTAGTCACAGGCGGAAACGCAGGTATTGGAAAAGCAATCGTACTGGAATTTGTTTCCAGAGGTGCAAAGGTAATATTCTGCGGAAGAAGAGAAGAAGAAGGAAAAAAAGCAGAAGAGGAAATTTCCAAACTGGGTGGAAAAGTAAAGTTCTTCCGTTGTGATGTGTCTGACGATTCACAAGTAAAAGAATTAGTACAAAAAGCAGAATCAGAATTTGGAGGTCTGGATTTCGCAGTGAATAACGCTGCGGTTGGAGGACTTGCAACTGATTTGCACCAATACCCAGAAAAAGTTTGGGATAAAGTGATCTCGGTAGATCTAAAAGGCACCTGGCTTTGTATGAAACATGAAATAGAACTTCTTTTGAAAAGAGGAGGGGGTTCTATCGTAAATGTATCTTCTATCGCGGGACTCGTCGGAGCAGATTGGAAAGTGGCTCCATATTCCGCAGCAAAACATGGAGTAGTTGGACTTACAAAATCCGCAGCATTAGAATACGCAGAAAAAAAGATCAGAGTGAACGCAGTTTGTCCGGGATTTATTCGAACAGAAATGTTAGAAGGATTATTTAATTCTTCGTCTGATCCTAAAGAAGCTGAGAAAAAAATTACCAAATTACATCCTGTCAATCGACTTTCTGAACCGAGTGAAGTCGCCAAGGCAGCGGTTTGGTTATGTTCCGAAGAGGCTTCTTTTATTACTGGTGTGGCGCTTCCTGTGGACGGCGGCTATACTGCTAAATAAAAACGTAATATTTTTTCTTGTAGGAAAGTTCAGATGCGTCAAATATGCGTAATTCTGTTTCGAAAATTATAAGAACCTGTCCCAAGGGGCCAGGCTCTTGAAGCCCGAAACTAAATACTTATTTACGATCTAAATTTTAAAACGGACTATAAACGGTTTTTCCGGTCAAAAAAAATATGAAACTCCGGTATTATGCAATCACGGATAAAGGAAACTTTCGCTCTCATAACGAGGATTCTTTTTTATCCGTAGATAGTTTGGTATGCGGCCAAACTCATGGAGAATCAGAAACAGTCCGTCAATTAGATACGGAGGAATTTTCCGGATTATTCGCCTTGGCAGATGGTTTAGGTGGACATGAGGCAGGAGAGATCGCAAGTAGAGTCGCGTTAGAAAAACTTGCGTGGATGGAAAAAGCAATCCGCCCTATCGAAGAGTTACCTTCTTCCGGCTGGAAAAACCTAATTCGCAAAATTAATAATGAAGTAAATACTTACGGAGAATCCATAGGAAAACCTAAAATGGGGACCACTTTGGTTGGTTGTCTTTTGGGAAAAAGAAAGTCCTGGATCTTTAACGTAGGGGATAGTCGTCTTTATCATCTGACTAAAGAAGGTCTCAGCAAAGTAACAGTAGATCATAATATTGGAGAAGAGCTGGGTTCCAGTTATGGCCGAAATCTTCTGACAAGTTGTATTGGTGGCGGAACAAAAAGTATCGAAGTAGATACATTCGACTATTCCGGAAAATTATCTCCGGGAGATTTTATACTGATCTGCACAGATGGTTTAACTGAAGTTTTAAATATAGATCAAATAGAAAAGATCATGAGAGAACATGAGGATCTAAGAGAAACTTGCAGGATCCTTTCTGAAGAAGCAAATCTAAGACTGACTCGAGACAATCACACAATTGTGATCATCAAAATAGATTCAGTTTAAGTTGATTGTTTTAAAGTCCGGAAGAGTAGGCGCCTTCTAACAGAAATCGGGCAGTCAATCGGAAGAATAAATCCCCGTTGTCCGCCTCCTCTAATTGGTAAACCAAAGGCATATCCGATTTTCTTGCTATTTCAAAAAATCCTAAACCTGCGCCCTTACTTTTTTCGGGCCTGTCAGAACGGATCTGCTCATTATACCTTTGTTTGAGTTCTTCTTGAGAAAGTTTTTTAACTTCTTCAATTTTACCTTTTAAATATGCGGCCTGTTCTTGTGTGACAGCGTTTCCGCAATTGAGTTCCCAGTTATGAGCCTTTCTTCTTAAAACTAAAATTCCAATCCCACTCTTTTCATCTCTTTCGATGGAATAATGTGCAACGTTCTGAGCCATTTCCACAAATACAGTGAGGATGCGGTTCTTCTTCTTTTCTTCTTCTAACTTTTCTTTTAGAAGATCATTTAAAGAAGAAATGGTAGTCTCTGAAAAAGGCCCTTTATAAAGAAGAGCCACTCCGGTCCTTTTAAGAACATTATATTGTTTTGATAACTGCATATACCCCTCAAAATTCCGGAGCTGCCAAACTTACGAATGAAGATTGGCTCCCGATCGCAAACGCCATGGAAATTGCATATCTGATTTTTGCCTTTCTGGCTCCTTCTGCGACATGATCATGATCGCATTCAGGATCTGGATTTTCCAGATTGATTGTAGGACATAGAGTTTGGTTTTTCAACATGAGAGAAGTTGCAGCCACATTGATAATTCCTGCCGCTCCGAATGTATGGCCGAATATAGGTTTGATAGAACCAACAGGGGCCCAATGAAATTTAGGGCGGCCTTCATATAGATGACCGATCGCACGACTCTCTGCTAAATCATTATTATGTGTTGCAGTTCCATGTCCGCAGAAATAATCAACATCTCCTAAACGAAGTCCACTGATCTTCATTAAATGTCTTAGACCGGTGGTTGCTTTTTTACCTGTTAAGTCCATTCTCATCGCATGGTCTGCTTCATTATAACTATAAGTTCCTAGAACTTCTGAATAGATCTTAGCGCCTCTTTGTAATGCTCTGTCTAATCTTTCCATTACAAGAACGACTGCACCTTCTCCCAATAAAAACCCATCTCTGCTTTTATCATAAGGACGGATCCCTTTTTTAGGATTATCTTTTTCTAAAGACATTACCCGACTCATAGGATCAGAATACATCATCATCAAAGGTTGTAGAAGAGGAAATTCATGGCCGCCAGCATACATAACTTCTGCTCTACCTTTACGGATAGCTTGGTAACATAAACTGATAGCATGATGTCCACCAACACAAGCGGCAGATACGGTTGTCACAAACCCTTGGATATTTGCGTTAATTGCAGTGAGGTTTGTGGGGTTAGAAGCCATAGAAGTTAAAACGGAATAACGATCGAATACGTTATGATCCTTTTCTTCTAAATATTTTCTCCAGGCAAAATCCCACCAAGCCATAGATGCTCTGGAAGAAGAATCTATAAAACCAACTCTACTAGGATGTAAATCACCTTTAGTGATACCTGCATCCTTATTAGCTTCTTCCATTGCTGACATTAATGCCAGAGTTTCTGTATTATAATTTTTAGAGTATTTATCGCTCAGATCAGGTAGATGTTTTTTGTAATCGAAAGTGTTCATCTCACCAGCAACTTTGATTGGAAAGTTTTCTGTGGGAAAACGTGTGATAAAATCCAATTGGGATCTTCCCTCTGAAAGATTTGTCCAAAAGTCTTGTACTGAAAAAGTGTTCGGGAGAATGACCCCGATACCGGTGATGACTACCCGGGAGTTTTTTCCGTTTTTAGATTTATCCATAGAATAGCGGGTTTAGAAATTACCTATGTGTATTAGTTTTGGAAATAAAAAAATCATTCCGAAACATATAGGACGCAAAAAAGGGAGAAAAATCTCATAAAACCGGAAATAGGCGGGCAAAATGGGAAGAAGTACCACTAGTTTGTGAAAATCCGTCCGGAAATCCCCTAACCAAGTGTTAGGCCGTCGATTATAGTTTTATGAAAAACGGTTTTCTATTATTCTATATATACTAAGATTGTCAAAAAATTTCCAGAGGTTATCGTATGAAATATATAAAAATTATAATGTTATTGTCTATTGCAGGTCTTGCTTTAGGGAATTGTTCCAAATCTCCTGAACAGAAAGTCATGGAATTAGCTCCTAGATTGCAATTGGCTCTTTGTTCAAAAATGTTGGAATGTGGAAAGGATGAGATCGAAAAGATACCACCTCAATATAGGTCTTCCCTCCCTCCATTTATGCAATCCCAAGAAGCATGTGTTTCCTATTTTAAGGAAAGTTTCGATAAAGCAAGGGAACAAAGAAAAGAAAGAAAAGAAGAAGTCACACCTGAAATGGTACAATCATTTGAAACTTGTGTAATTGAATTAGAAAAAGCTAGCTGTGAGCCTTTCAAAAATGGTCGTGGGAAAAGATTGGGAATTCCAGGTTGCGAAAATCTGACAAAGATTGGACAACCGGAAAGTCCTTAAAATTTTCCGGTTTTTATTCTTAGGCTGATTGTTGGATCTGTATCGGGACAAATATCCCGAACAGGTCAGATACATGAACTCCGAAGAATTAAAAAAAATACAAACTCCTTTAAAAGATAAATACCGCGAGGTCCCCGATTCCGCGGTATATACATTAAAAGCAAAAGGCAAATTAGGCGAGGGGATCTCTTGTAAAATAGAGACAGGCAGAGCGTTAGCAGATGCGGGACTTCATCCTGCAACTGGAGGAAATGGAATGCTTGCTTGCTCCGGAGATTTACTTTTGGAAGCTCTCGTTGCATGCGCGGGTGTTACATTAGGTGCAGTTGCGACTTCTATCGGTATAAATATCAAAGAAGGTTTTGTAAGAGCAGAAGGAGATTTGGATTTTAGAGGAACTTTAGGAGTTTCTAAAGAAATTCCCGTGGGATTTAAAGATATCAGATTATTTTTTGATCTGAATTCGGATGCAGATCAGGAGAAGATCCAGACCTTGTTAAAACTTACGGAAAGATATTGTGTGGTTTATCAGACGATTGTTTCTGGTACTAAGATCAATACAGTAATCCAGAACAGTTCTGCTCTAGTTTGAGAGATTATTTGGCTTTTTCTTTTTCAGTAAAAGACCAGTACACATAAAGTATAGCTGTTAAGATCCCAAGTGCAACCATCTGCCCTAAATGAACGGTGGTTGCATATACTAAACCTTCTGAACTTTCTCTACCTAATAATACAAACCCAGATGTGATAGAAGCATGATAAACTCCTGCACCGGATGGAGCAGAAGGTACCATCACTCCTACGGCTCCACAGAACATGATAAATATAGTTTCTAAGGGACTTAAGTGGATCCCTACTAAATATTGTAGAAGAGTATAATGTATTGCGTATCCTAAAAGCCAGGTGCAGGCAGTTAAAACTCCATAACTAGAAACATTACGAAAAGTTAAAAAACTTCCTAACTCTGAAACTTGGGGGGCGAGTTTTTCAGAAAAAAATTCTTTCTTTCCTATTTTAGAAAATAAAAATTCTCCTAAAGAGATCAGGCGTTGATGAAATAAACGAACGATTACAAGTGTGGAGAATATCCCGAAGATCCCAAGTAATGGAAATAGTATCTTGGTTTCAGATCCGTTCACTCCTAAAAGAAAAAGAGCTCCCAGTCCTGCGCAGAATATAAAGGAGAAGTCTAAAACCTTTTCTAAAAAGATCCCACTGACTAAATTTCCATAACCAATATTCTCCCCCTTTTTACAGAGATAGAGACGAAAAATATCTCCTCCTCTTGCGGGTAAAAATTGATTGGCCCCTACTCCAATATAAGCAGAAAGAAGAGCAGTTTTGAATGGGACCTTTTTGTTTAATAATAAATACCATCTCCAAGAGAATAGATATAATCCCCAAAGAATAGCTACGAAAAATGGAATTAAGAAGATAGGTTTCCATCTTTCTAAAATAGAAGTAAAACCGGAAAGATCTAGGTTCCAAAATAAGAAACCTAAAGATAAAACGCTGATACCGATACCGAGTAATAATTTTTTCAAAATAGATCCTCGTTTCAGATCAGCCTGGAGGCCATTTCATTTGTCTTCCACCAAGTATATGGAAATGCAGATGGAATACTGTTTGGCCGCCGAGTACGCCCATATTGTTTACGATGCGAAAACCTTCTTTATTGAGTCCGAGAGACCTTGCGATTTCTGTGGCTCTATATAAAATTTCGCCAAGAAGTGCTTTGTCTGCCGCACTTGTGTGATCAATATCTACGATATGTTTTTTAGGAATAACCAAAACATGAGTAGGAGCCTGAGGGGCAATATCATGAAAAGCTAATAGATCCTCATCTTCGAAGATGATCTTAGCTGGGATTTCTTTATTGATAAGTTTACAAAATATACAGGAATCTGTCATGTTTTATTATCCAAACATAAACTTGCTGCTCCCAGGGCACCAGTGACTGATTTTCCCGGAAGGATCTTTACGTATTCTTTGAATATGGGAAATATGATTTCTCTCACCCTGTTTTCAAGTCGTTTTCCGAAAAAGGAATAGGACTTAGCGATCCCTCCGGACAATACGATATGTTCTGGATTGAGTAAATGGATTAGATTACGAATGAGTTGCGCTAAACTTTCGATCCCTTCTTCTAAGATCTCGTTTGCTTCTTTATGATCTTTAGAAGCCAGATCAAATAGAGTTTCTATATCTGAAAGTTTGGAACCTGTTTTTTCTAAAAATCTAGAAGAGAATCCGCTGGCACTGAAATAAGCTTCTGCGCAACCTCTTTGTCCGCATCCACAAAGTGCCCCGCCTGGCTGGATTGTAGTATGTCCTACTTCCATAGAGTTTCCAAGATAACCATCGAATAGTTTTCCTTGGAAAACCCATCCTCCACCAAGGCCTGTTCCTAGTGTGAGAACGATCAGATTGGAAGAAGTTTTACCTTCTCCGAACCAATACTCTCCGAGTGCTGCACAGTTTGCGTCGTTATCGTAATATACAGGAACGCCAAACTTCTTCTTTAAAAAATCAACTAAAGGAACATTTTTTAATAAAGGAAGATTTGCAGAAGAGATCAATATTCCATTTTCTTTATCTATTGGTCCAGGACTTCCAAGTCCGATCCCTTTTACTTGATCTTTACAATCTGAGCTGAGTTCAGAGATCTGTTCTTCGAGAGAAGATAAAAAAAGTTTTGAATCCATCTCTGGCCCAGTCTTTCGATCGGATTGAGAGATCATCTGACCAGAAGAATTAGTAAGGCAGGCTTTTATGCTTTGGGCGCCGATATCCACGCCTATAATAGAACTCATTTAACGACTCTGGTAAAACTTCCTTCTCTCATTTCGTAGATCGTCTTAGCATCGAATGCAAGATTCATATCATGGGTCACGAGCAGGATCGTGAGTCCCCTGGAATTAAAATCGGAGAGAAGTTTACGTACTAATTCACTATTTTCTGGATCCAAGTCACCGGAAGGCTCATCAGCAAGAAGCATTTCTGGTTCATTGATGAGAGCTCTTGCAATTGCAGTCATCTGGATCTGTCCGCCGGATAGACTGCTTGGTAGTTGATTTCGTATTGTATGAAGATTCAAACTGGAGATTAGATATTCACATTTTTCTCTGTATTCTTGTTCTTCGAATTTTCCTACGAGTAACGCAGGCAGAAGAATATTCTCTTCCACAGTTAGATGAGAGACAAGTTCTGAAAATTGAAAGATCAGTCCTATGTTTTTTGCTCTGAACCTAGCCAGTTCTCCTTTGGTCATGGAGGAAAGTTTTAAAGTATCAAAGTAAATTTCTCCAGAACTACTGGATAACATACCAGTGATCATGGATAGAAGAGTGGTTTTTCCAGAACCAGAAGGCCCTACAATCGCGACATAGTCGGATTGATTGATATCGAATGAGATCGCATTAACTGCCTTGGTGGAACCATAATGCCTGGAGAGATTATTAATCCTTAGGATCATTTTCCCCTCCGAATCGATCTGTAAGGATCAACCAAGGTGTACAAATAGGCAATGAGGGCGCTAACCCCGCCGATTAGAATGGCCTCGGAACCCAAACTTGCGAGATAATCCAGAGGAGAGACTAGCTCAGACTTTCCAATAGGGATAAAAACGCTTAAAATTAAGGATAATAAGAATCCGATCCCGTGTATGATCCAAAGTTCCACGGTTTGTAGGAGCACGACTCCCTGTCTATTCCCGCCTACGGCCATCATAATTCCGTTATCCCCGGAACGAGTCATTACCCGGACTATGCTCATAAAAATTAAAGCGAGGCCACAAAGAGATAAAAGCAAGTACGGAGAATTCAGGAATAGATCGATACTAGAAATGTCCGTGGGTCTTTTTTCCGTACGAAGGGAGAAAAATCCGAATAAAAATCCGTAGGCGAAAAACGTCGAGAATACGACGTGCAATAAACTGGTGATCCAGTCCCGAAGAAAAAGGGAAAATGCAAACCTCAGGTAAGTGATTCTTCCCATCGGGAGCAGGATATTGAAAACGTTTGATTTTATCCAACATTTATTTAGTTAATAGCAGAAATTCCGAAAAATGATCTTTGTAATTCTCGTAGCAGCTGGAATCATCCTGATCGTCGCGGCAGGTTCCTTTCTCATTCAATCCAAAAAGGATTCGTTTGAGAAGGCTCTAGCTTTGGCGGCCATGGGAAATTACGTCGACTCTCGGATCCTCATCAGAGATATTCTAGATTCCAATCCATCTAACACCAGGGCTCATTTTATCATGGCGAAAATTTACGCCATGGAAGGTGATTATAATAACGAAGCGAAACATTTAGATAAGATCAAAAAGATCGGAACCTTCGATAAGGAAATTTCAGAAGTAGCAGTTTCCAATCGTCTCGCAGATATATATTACCAACAAGATCTATATGAAGAAGCTGTATTTCATTATTCAGATACTCTTTCTGTTGACCCGGATAATCTAGAAGCTTGTATCCGAATTGGTTTTATGGCAATAGGCCAGAAAGAATTTGGGATCGCAGATAAATTCCTTTCCAGAATTCCGGATGAGAAGATCAAAATGCCAGCCTTACTCTTAGGAAAAGGTGTGGTCGCGGGGATCTTAAGAAAAGGAGATCCCAGAACTTATTTTCAAAAAGCATTCGAAGAAGATCCAACTTCTTCCGTTGGTGGATTTTTATACGCAGTCTCTTTGTCCAGAGCTGGAGAACATGACGAAGCAATTCGTGTAGCAAATTCTGTGGTAGACGTTGTCACAGATGAGTATGTTCGTTACACATTATTCCAATTTATCATGTTGGAATTTATTCTGAAAGGAAATTGGAACGAAGCTTTAAAACATGCAAGGTTATGCATGGAGATCGCAAGGAATAATGGATGGAAACAGGAAATGATAGACTCCGATTTCCATTTCTCCCTGATTGCGGTCCATATGGGAAGATTAGAAGACGCCAGCGAATATTTGATCGAAGCAGAATCCGAAAGAGTGGATGATGATCGTATCATTGAACTTGCAAATTATAAATACCAAGTAGAAACCAAAAGATTAGAACTTGGAAAAGTCGCCAAGAGCGGATTTCTTCCAGAGCAAGAACTAGGAAAATTATTCACAGAACTATTTCCAGTAGAACGTTATTATGAGATCTCGGGTTTAAAATCTTCCAAATCTTTCCATATAAAAGGGATCATAGATGAAGAAGGTAATAAGATAGTAATCGACGTAAATAAGATTGGGATCAGCGCCATGGATCATTATAGGTCCTTAAAGGGTGTGGATTTCAAAAACTTATGCGTAAAAGTTGTTATCGCCCTGAATTATACAGTGAGTAGAGAGATCCCCAATAAGGAAGGGGACGGGGTCAATTTCCAAGGTTTGAACAAGACTGACAAAGAGACCAGAGCTCTTTTCAAATTCAGAAAATGGAAGGACGCTAAAATTTCGGATATATTCTTAAGAGATACCTTGGGCCAAGTAAAAGATATGGCATTGGACAAGGCATTTATCATAGGAGATGCGGACTTCACAGAAGGTGCCCGCAGATTTCTGGCGGATAATCCGTCTAGACTTTCCGTACTCTACGGACGAGATTTAGAAGAACTTTTAAAAAAGGCACTGAAATCCCAAGGCTAAAGGGAACCTTCAGTTTTATTAGGGGTCCTAAATATGTTCCATTTATCTTTTTACGGATCTGTTTTGTTCAGAGGACTATTACTTATAATATTATTACAATTTTCTTGCATAACGAGAGGAGAATCTTCTCTTTCTGCTAAGCGAAGTCCCGAAATTCCACCAACTGTTACTCAAGGAAAAGTTTTTTTAGCGGGACATACTGGAGAACATTCCAAGGACACAGAAGAGATATTGAAATTAGTCCAACGTCTTGTCTCAGGAACGATTTCAAAAGATCTGAACTTTTTGCCTGAGATAGTATCCAAGAAAGATGGGATCTATTTGGACATAAAAGGGAATTGGACCAGAGAACAACTCATACAAGAGTTATCTAAGTCGGATAATTATTTTCGCATATACTTCTTCGATCGAGATCTATTAGAGAAGCAGAAAAATTCTACAGATGTAAGAACAGTCCGGGATTTGTTTCTCTCTTCTGGAGGGATAGAAGTCGACTTTTATTACGAGAGTAAGAGTGCTTGCGAGTTAAAGCTCAAATTTAAAGAGAACCAGAAACTAGAAAGGGAACTGATCAATCCATATTTCATAAAGCAGGACGGGAAATGGTACTTATTCCGGCTTTTCTAAAATGAAATCTTCTAAAAAGGCAAACGGACTTGCGGTACCAGGGCTTGATATTGAAATAGCCATAAGGAAAGAGGATGCGAGACTTCCAATCGGAACACGAACAAGATCTACTCGATAAAACTTCCTATAATAAGAACAGAAGTTGGATCCTTCTTTCAATTTTTGCAGCTTCTTCCTTCTTATTTCCTTTCGGGACACTTGTATTTCCGGAAACAATTCCTTTCGAAACAACTATTGAAGATAAAAAGGGAAGTCCGGTAAATAAACCGAATCAAAATGTTTCTCCCGTAACTAACACTTCTACGAGTGCTGCTCCAATTACTGGAAAGGTCATAGATTGGGATGTAGATCGTTTAACTGAATATGCGATCTCAAACAACCCGCTGTATTTATCTGAAAAACAAAATATGGGGATTGAAAGAGGACGGGTGATCACAGCCTCCTTGTATCGGAACCCTGTCGTTCAATTCCAACAACAATTCATTGGTGGAACTCCAAACTCCCAAGGGGGAAGTCCGGAAACTGCACCGGGCATGTACCAAGAAGTGGATGTGTATGGAGTTGTTCCTCTTAGAACAAGAGTAGCCAAAAAAGGATTCGAAGCTTCTATCCAAGATTTCTGGAATTTTGATCGTATTTTTAGGATGAGACTTCGCCAAAATTATTGGGCATTTGTATTTCTCACACTTCTTGTAGATACAAATAAAGAATTCTATGAGAATTATAGCGACCTTTTGGAACTCACAAAGTTTAGAGTGCAGAAGGGGGACATCTCTCCTTTAGAATTTGAACGTCTTGAGTTAGAAAGGATACAGGTAGAAAAATTCTACCGTGATGCAATCGTTCGCAGACAAGTTATCGAAAAAGATCTACGCATTCTTTCTGGTTTATCTGAAGAAGAAGGTGTATTTGCATTTAAAGTAGACTCAATGAAGTTCAGACCTTTGGAAGAAATGGGACTTCATCTAAAAGAGGACTTTCCTTCTATAGAACGTCCTGATCTTACTGCACTTGAGCAAAGACTTCAAGAGAAGAAGATGAACATAGAACTGCAAAGAAGGGAGTCCTTCGGATGGTTGCAGTTAGGTGGGGAATGGAGAGTCAAAGGTGGAGAAAATTATGGAGGAGTATTCGCTTCCATTCCAATCCCTTTGAACGATAGAGGCCAAGGAAAAGTATATTCTGCGAAAGAAGAATATAGGAAATTCGAATTAGCCTTAGATGCAAAAAAAAGAGAAGTAATCGCAGAGATAGAAGCTGCTAAAAAAGAACTTTTGGCAAGAGAAGAACTTTTAACCAAGTATGAAAGGATCAACCTTCTCCAAAAGAACAAACAATTGGAAGAGAAGTCCAGAATTGCATATGTCCGTGGTGCCTCCGATCAAGTAACCTTCCTCCAAGCAGAAAAAAACTACCTCACCATCCTCCGAGAATATTACGATTTACTGTATTTATATTTTAACGCGGTAGAAAATTATAAGGCCGCAATTGGAAAAATCGCGGAAATTTCTTCTGCAAACAAGGCGAAGGGAGAATGACAATGAAGCTATTATTCCAAAAATATAAAATTCTGATCGTTTTAGCCTTGGGGATCACAATCGCATTTTTTGGATTCAAATATCTCTCTAAAAAGAAACCAGAAAAAAAGGTTACTGAAGAGAACAAAAACGTATTCACAGTTCCGGAAGACGTACTCAGAAGACATCCACTTACTTATGTTGGTTTAAAAGAAGTCTCCCAATTTGAAGAACTTGCGCTGCCTGGTAGGATTACTTACGATCCAGAAAGTATGGCAAAGGTAGGTTCACAAGTTGAAGCTAGGATCAAAAAAGTTTTGGTCAAAGAAGGAGACCGAGTTAGCCAAGGATCTCCATTAGCAATTTTATCTTCTATCCAATTGGGAGAAGTAGAAGCGGCTTATGTAAAAGCAAGAGCTTCTTTGGATGCATTGAAGATGCAAGCGGATCGTGCTAAGGAACTTTTCGAAATGAAAGTTACTTCTGCAAAAGAATACGAGTTCGCAACAATGCAGTACAAAACTGCAAGAACAGAAGTGGAAACCACTCGTATCAAGTTGGACAATTATGGTCTGACTCCTTCTGAAATTGAAGGAATCGAAAGAGGCATCTATGTTTCTTCTAACTTAATCCTCAGAAGCCCTATCAACGGAGAAGTTACCGAAAGGAAAGCGGTCCTGGGGCAACAGATAACTCGCGCAGAAGAATTATTCACAATTGCTAACTTAAGTCATCTCTGGGTCCTTCTCGATGTTTACGAAAAAGATTTGGGTGGAGTGAGAGAAGGTGCGCAGGCAACTATCTTTCCTTTGGGAGACGAGCATAGTAGTGTCCAAATCCAAGGAAAAGTGGGTTATGTAGGAACAGTTTTAGATAACGTAAAACGTACTGCAAAACTTAGGATCATGGTCTCTAATAAGGGGAACAAACTAAAACCTGGCCAAACTGTTACTGCAAAAGTCGCAGGTCTTGTGGTGAGCACTGGAGGTGGAAAACGTAAGATGATCCCTCTAGAGGCAGTCCACGAGATAGAAGGAAAATTTTTCGTATTCATTCCTCATGGAGAAGGTAGTTTCGAGGCCGTAAACGTAATAGTAGGGGACACGATCGAAGATGATATAATCATCTTAGGTGGACTTCCTGATGGCGCAGAAGTTGTCTCAAAAGGTTCCTTTGTCCTAAAGAGCGAGTTCCTTAAGTTTTAATATTTTCTAATATTCTAACAGGATATTTTTTCAAGATATCATCCGAAGTAGCAAATTCCCAGCCGTTTACCATCGCATGGGAAAGAAGTAATCTATCAAAAGGATCCCTATGTATATTCGGGAGTTTAGTTAAGAAGAAGATTGCCTCGTCTTGCATATTCGATTTTTCCAAACCTGATTGAATACATGCTGTTACTAAAAAATTCCCAGGTGGTTCTGGCAAAGGCAGTTTTCCCAGATCATATTTGATCTGTATTTCCCAGAGAGATACTTGGTGGAATAAGAGTCTGGTATCTTCTTCCTTACATAGTTCTTTGATGATGGCGGGAAGTTTTGGGTCTTCTAATAAAAACCAGAGAAGGATCTGTGTATCTAATAGGATTGTTCTCAAATCTCATTCCCCGTAAAAATCGGATTCGAATTCTGTAAGAGTAGAATTGAAATCATCCGGTACGGAGAATTTACCTGCCAAGATCCCGGGTTTGAGCTTTTTTGTCTTGGGCATTGAGATTGCGACGAGTTCCACCATAGGGCGGTTTCGTTCAGAGATGACTACTCTTTCGCCAGAACTAGCGGCTTTTAGATAGCGCCCCAAATGGGCCTTTGCTTCACTTAGATTCACTTTTTTCATAAAGTAGTCTAGTTTTAGACTACTATTAGTCTCTAAATGGATCAATTGTTTTTCAATCATTTACCCCTCCAACTGGGTATATTTTATTAAAAATCATATCACCAAAAAAGTACTTGCACAACATTTATTCACTAATAACTTGTTAAGCATGAAAGATCTAACGGAAAAGCAACTCGCTGTTTTACAGTTTATTACCAATGTAATCAAAGAAAGAGGCTTTCCGCCAACGATCAGAGAGATTGGAGATGAATTCGGGATCACTGCAAAGGGTGCCTACGATCACCTGAAAGCCATCGAGAAAAAAGGATATCTCAAGACCTCCAAAAACCAATCCAGAGCAATAGAACTTACCCGCCAAAGTCCATTCGAAAGTTTACCAGTTCCCACCCCAAGTATTCCTCTCTTAGGTAGAGTTGCTGCCGGACTCCCTATCCTTGCCGAAGAAAATATTGAAGCTTATATCCCAGTTCCAGAAGAGATGGCCTCAAAAGGGATTACCTTCGCTCTGAAAGTGCAAGGGGATTCCATGATAGAAGCAGGGATCAATGACGGAGACGTTGCAATCATCCAAAAAAAGGATATAGCTCGAAATGGAGAGATCGTAGTAGCACTCATCGAAGACGAAGCCACTTTAAAAGTATATTTTAAAGAAGCGGATCATATTCGTTTGGAAGCTAGAAATCCAAAATACAAACCGATCCGTAGTAAAAAAGTTACCATCGTAGGAAAACTGATCGGCCTTTACCGTTCCTATTGATACACGCTCCGGATTTCGGAGTTGACATTAGCCCTTGAGAGAGGAAAGATTTTGAAAGAGTGAATAATCTTTCCTTTTTCCGCGTATTCGCGGCCTTCTTCCTGTTACTTTCATTATTCAATTGCGCCTCTCCAAAAAAAGAGATCGGAGACAAGGACTTAAAACTAGTCCTTGAATATCTAACCAAGGCTCGCCTTGGGGAAAGATTGAATTATACTTCCGAACAGCCCATTCAAAAGGACTCCGAAATTTTGGAAGATGCCTGCGAAAGATACCAACTAGATAAGGATTCCGTAATGGAACAAATTCGAATCAAATATCCGAAGACTTACTTCGCATTGGTCGGCAAAAATGAAAAATAAGGAAAGATTTGCCTGGATCAGTTTGGTTCTGATCTTATTTACTACACTTGTATTTCGCCCAGTCCATGCAAAAGCAGTTTCGGAAACTGCTGAAAAATATCTGCAATTATTCCATGAAGTTTTTGGACTCATGCAAAACGGTTATGTAGAAACCGTAGACGAAGAAAAAGTATTCTTAGGTGCAATCAAAGGAATGCTCGGATCTTTAGGAGATCCTCATTCTTCTTTCTTGGAAGAAGAAGAATACAGACAGATGCGGGAAGAGACTCGTGGATCTTTCGGCGGAGTCGGAATGGAAGTGGCTTATACTGATGGAGCCATAGTAGTAGTTTCACCAATTGAGGATACTCCTGCAATGAAAGCAGGGATCCTGCCTCAAGATAGGATCATTGAAATAGACGGAAAAAGTACAGCAAACTTGGGCTACGCAGAAGGTATCAAACTAATGCGTGGAAAGCCTGGAAGTTCCGTAAGTATCAAAGTAGAAAGAAAAAATATCAAAGAACCTTTGCAGTTCACTTTAGTGCGTGAAAACATCAAAATAAGATATGTTCGTTCTTACTTCTTCGAAAAAGAAAAAGTGGGTTATCTACGTTTGAACCAGTTTATGGGAGAAAACACATTAGAGGAATTTAAAAAACATCTAAAGTTACTCTCAGATAAAAAATCAGAAGGTCTGATCGTAGATTTAAGAATGAATCCTGGTGGTTTATTACCTTTATCTGTAGCATTATCCGATATTTTTCTTCCAGAAGGACTGGATATAGTTTCCGTGAGGGGAAGAGGCGGAGAACTCGCAGACGTTTCTAAATCAACAGGAAGCGGATATAAGTACACCACTATACCATTAGTTGTTTTGATCAATGAAGGTTCTGCTTCTGCTTCTGAAATTTTTGCTGGAGCTATCCAGGACCACAAAAGAGGTAAAATTTTAGGCGTTACTTCTTTTGGAAAAGGTTCTGTGCAGATTGTTTATCCACTTTCTTTTGGAATGGCGGTAAAACTTACAGTTCAAAAGTATTATACTCCTTCTGGCAAATCACTTCATGGAAAAGGAATACAGCCAGACGTGGTTGTAAAAGGAATCGAACCTAACGAAGATGATCGTTTTTATCTCAGGAAGATGACTGAGAAAAAACTGCTAGATCAACTTGCTTCTAAATACCCTGAATATAATGAGCAAAACTTTTTAAATTTCGAAAAGGCGCTTAAAGAACAAGGAATTAAACTTAGTTCAGATGTTGCCAGGGCGGTTTATAAAAATAAAACTCAGGCCGAAAAAGAAAGAACTATGACCGATTTGGAATTGGATCCTCAATTGAAAAAAGCAGTGGATCTACTTTCTTCCAAACCTTAGTTATGATCGGTCTTGGAATAGAGACTAGCTGCGACGAAACCAGTCTCGCAATTGTAAAAGATGGGAAAGAATTACTTTCCCTTAAAATTTTTAGCCAGATAGATTTGCATAAACCTTTTAGAGGAATTGTTCCAGAAATCGCTTCCCGCGCTCATTTGGAAAAGATCAATCCTCTTCTTTCCGAAGTTTTAGAAGAATCTAAACTTGGACTTTCTGATCTGGACTATGTTGCTGTGACCAGATCTCCCGGTTTAACTGGTTCCCTCATGATCGGTGCACAACTCGCAAGGTCCATTCATGCGGTATATGGAACGCCTATTGTTCCACTTTGTCATTTACAGGCGCATTTTGCAGTAGTACATTTAGAAGAAGTGGAGCCTGTATTTCCAGTATTAGGTTTACTTCTTTCAGGCGGAAACTCTGCCATCTATAAGATCCCTCATTTCGGCAAAATGGAAGTGGTGGGAGATACGATGGACGATGCCTTGGGAGAAGCGTTCGATAAGGTAGCCGGTTTATTGTCTCTGCCTTATCCAGGAGGACCTCCTATTGAAAAGGAAGCTTCCAAGTATGTTCCTGAACCCAAGGAAAAAGATCTTTTGCCACCTTTACTTAGGAATTTGGAACAGGATCGTGTAGCGTTTTCATTTTCAGGTTTAAAAACTGCGGTTTCTCATTTAATCGCGAAACGGCCAGATCTATCTACTCAGGCTGTATGTTATCATTTTCAAAAGACAGCATTTGAACTTGTGGAAAGAAATTTAAAACGTGCGGTCTCTATTACAGGGATCAAAAGGATCGTGGCAGGGGGAGGGGTCTTGGCGAATTCTACACTTCGTAACAGATTATCTCAATTCGCGGATAAAAATTCCCTGGAATTTTTATCTCCCCAAAAAAAGATCTACTGCACGGATAACGGTGCGATGGTTGCCGCCCTCGGCTACTATCTATTTAAACAGGGATATTCTAAGAGTTTGGACTTTACAGTAAGTCCAGTAAGGCAGGAGACCTATATATGAATCGCAGGCTACATTGGATTCCAAATATGATCACTCTCGGGAATTTGAGTATGGGATTTGTTTCCATATTGATTGCTTCCGAGGCAACAGGTAACGGACCTCAATCCTATATACTCTCCGGATTTTTCATCTTACTCGCAGCGATCTGCGACGGATTAGATGGAATGACTGCAAGAGCATTGGATGCGACTAGCGAACTCGGCGCTGACTTAGACAGTCTTGCGGATCTTACCGCATTCGGTATCGCACCTGGATTCCTTTTTTATAATATGGTTTTGAGCGAATACAAGATTGACGTTTTCGGAAAAGAAGATCTTTTCCCAATCGGAATGTTGATTGCTGCGATCTTTCCTGCTTGTGCTGCATATAGACTAGCAAGATTTAATGTGGCTCATGATCCTTCTTCTTTTACTGGATTACCATCTCCAATCGCAGGAATTACTATCGGATTTCTTCCAATCTTTTTAGGAAAAGATCATACTCTTCCTCATTGGTTAGGAATTCCTTTATTTATCCTAATCGCCTTTTTAATGGTTTCTAATATTCGTTATGGAAAACCTCAAGTAGCAATTCGCTCTAAGCTCAGTCCATTACGCGCTGGTCTAATGCTTGGAGCCGCATTGATTGCACTTTTCTTTGTAGGATTTGCTCGTTGGCCCTGGCTTGTATATGGACTAATCTGTCTTTATATCTTCTCAGGGATTTTGACTTTCCTTATTCATATTCTGCAAGAATTGAGAGTGAAGCTAGACTGAAAGTTTTTAGTTTTTAGGTCTGATACAAGTGGAATCACTTTTCACTGATGCTACTGTTATCTTTGATGAAAAAGATTGGACTAGGTTTAAAAAATCTAAGAAAATGAATGCAGTATGGACCAGGAAGTGCTAATTAAAAGGATCACCTTCGATCCTAAAATCTTGGGCGGAAAGCCAATCATTCGGGGTCGTAGATTAGCCGTTGAGCATATCCTTGGAATGCTCGCGGCTGGCGATACATCTAAACAGGTCCTACAGGGCTATCCATGGTTAGAATTGGATGATATACAAGCATACCTTGTATATACACATCGAGTTGTTTCTCATGAAAGAATAGAGAATATTCCTACTGATTCAAGCCAAGTTGCGTGAGAGTCTTATTAGATACCTGCGTTTGGGGCGGTGTATACTAGCAGGATAGTCGCTATGTCGAAAATGAAAAATTGGAAAAAAAATGTCTGATACAATAAATGCTTTTACAAAGCTATTTGAAAGCATTATCGATAAATATGGACCATCGAACACTGTTCTAATTGGAATTGTATTGGTTGCTGTTCTATTTTTATTCCGTCTATATACTGATTACAGGAAAGATCGAGAAAGAGACAAAATAATTGAAGAAAAGGAGCGAACTGTCTAGCGACTTGCTCAGGAAGCAAGAGAATGGCGAATTGTTATTCTAAAAGAAAAGTATAAATGGACCGATGAGCAAGTTGAAAGGTTCATACATAAAGGCGACTTTAAAGACGGTGTTGAAGCACGTCAGAAATTAGAAGGAACAAAGTAAGATGAATACTAATTCCACAATAGTTATTACTACCTTTTTTGCAATTTTATTGGTCTTCGTCATTAAAGAGATTATATTAATTTATAGAAATATACGGAAAATACGCCGAGACAGACATTTAATTAGAGTAGAAAAAACTAGAGAGTATTTTTCTAACATTCGCGAATCTTTACTTCGTCTGATGAGAAATGAGACAGTTCATCCTGATAATGATCTTTTCCAGGTTATTTATTCTGTATCTACAATGATAATGCGTCGCCCTGACCAATATGCAGAATTGAGTGATTATCTAGTTGTTTCTTTTATAAATACTAAAGTTGAGAAAAAACAAAAATCGAATAAGGCAGAAATTCCAAAAGAGCTGAAGTCGCTTCTGTTTAAGACTGCAGAAGGTTTATATAAAATTATAATTGAATATTCCGCAATCCTTAGAGTTTTATTCCAAATAAGCAATGCCTTGAAACAAATTACTCCATTAGAGTTCCTTTCCCCAGTATTCAAACAAATTCGGGAAAAAATATTTGAACAAGAAGTTAAATCTAATCCAAAGATAGAAAATATCAATATTGCTAGAAAAGAGCTTAAGACTCTCTCTTTGGCCGCTTAAATAATCAGCGACTAATCAAACAGTGGAATATACACCTGAAATCTCATACTTAGGCCGTCACCTTTGCCTTCTTTCTCTCTTGTATGGCGAATATGAATTGCGAAGTAAGGATGAAAGATCCTCAAAAAAGAATAAAAGGATTTATCCGTTACAACCAAGCCTGTCTCTTCTGGAGTAATTGATTCTTCTACGAAAGCCGGATATAAATTTTTCTCTTCTGCATAAATGAGGCTAGAGTAGATCTTCCAGTTTTTACCTACAGAAATTTGCAAACCTGCTTCTGTGAGTTTATCTCCGTTCTTTCTCCATTCTTGTCCTAATTCCCATCTCCAAAATTTTTTTTGATACGATATGTATAAACCTTTTCCAAAAATCCAAGAAGAATGATCTGAAAAAGAATAAGCTCGAGCTTGGGCCAAGATTGCGAACCAAGGAAATTCTAAAATTTCCATTCTTCCTAAAACTGATTGAGCAGAGTAGATTTCCTTCCCATCGGAAGAATATCGATTGGATTCTGCGAATTGTAATCTTCTATAGGGCCCTGGTTCCCAGACAAATCTGAATAATTCTGCTTTTTCTTCCGGATCTGTTCTTTCTGAAAGCTGGAATAATTGTCCTGATCTTCCTCTAAATCCTGATACAAATATTCTTTTGTCCTTCTCTCTGTCCGCCCAAGAAGCAGATACAATTCCTTGAGGATCGGTCTTTGTCCCAAAAATTTCAGTTCTGAACCAATAAGGCCTCTTTTCTGATTTTCTTTCTTCTGAAGAAGGGAATTCTAAAAGTATAAATCCTTCTTTTGTCTGGGGAGAATAAGCCAATTCCAGATAATTTTTATATGGTTTGAAGAAGAAGCCTGGTTGTTTATTCGCAGAATTTTCTGCATAATAAGTCCCTAATATACTTTCTCCGAATTTTAATCCTAAAAATCCTGTTCTAACAGTTGGTTGTTCTAAGAACCAAAAAGAAGAAAAATCAAACTTTTCTCTTAAAAAGAAAAAATGATTTAAAGGTCTGAATCGATTCCCGTAAGAAAGATAAATATTCTTATTCTCGAATAGATAAGAACCTAAATAAGTTTCTCCTCTTTTTTCTAAAAATAATTTGTGCTTGGAACATTCCGCATCAGGAAGAGCTAAAATAAAATTTTTGAAACAAACTTCTCCTCTAAACCATACTGTTTCCTGTCTTTTTGTATAATACCTGGAATCATATCCTGAAAAAGAAACTCCCGTGGAAAAAGGGGATGGTAAACTTTCCGCAAATAGAATATTCGAAAAAAAGAATAATACGAAGAGGGATCTTTTCATTTAAAATCCCCTTTTGGTCCGGATCAGTCTTTTTATTTTTCTTCTTTTAGGTTCCGGAATTGTACCTAAATAATGTTCAAATTTTTCAGCAGGTCCTTTTGAAAGTGAAGAGATGGAAATGGATTCCTGTAAGGAAAACCCAAGTCTTAATAATTCTTCTGTTTCGAGAGAAGGATATATATTTGTTCTTTCGGTGGGTGCTTGTGAGGTAGTTGTAGGTTTGGGTCCTTCTTCTTTTTTATAAAATGGAGAATATCCAAGTCCTACAAATCCGATTGGATCTTTCTTTGATTCGAAACCTTCTACCTGGCCTAAAAATCCTTCCCAGTTCCCGTATATCGCGATAGAAATTCTATCTTCAAAATCCGGGGAACTCGTTTGGACCCTTTCAAAACTTAAGCCGATCCTAAATTCTGAGTCATGGGAAGAGTTAAGTAACATCCCTAACGAATTTTCTTCCTGATTTTTTCTTCCGAAAATATCCCAACTCAGTTTGGGACCATAGGTCCCAATGGAAGTAAAATAAGAAGAAGGTTCCGAACCTCCTTTTCCCAATCTAAATCGGATACCTAAATTTTGAGTTAGCTCTGTTTGATAACCTAAGGAAACTGTTTCGAAAAATTTCCCTTCTTTGTTTCTGCCGCTGCGAACATAGGAGAGTCTGTATTCTTCTTTAGAGCCGAATGAGAATGGAAGTTGTAGAGAAATTCCGGGCAAGGGAACTTCTTCTTTTTCGAATATTCCAAAAAGGGATGTTTCTCCTCCTTTCCACCAAGGACGGATCCAAACTTCCGCAGGTATATTTTGATCGAATCCGAAAATGAAAGCGCTGGGAAGAAGAAGGATGACTAAATGTAGGAACCTCATTCCCGAGACGGGTCAAACTGAGTGAAAGGCCAGTGCGATTTTTTTGGAATTAGGCTATTTTTTTCCTAATTGAAACCCAGCCGACTCAGGATTTGTCCGGGCCAAGGGTAGAATGGTTTTTGTGAGTGGGAAATTGCTTGAGCAGATATTCAGAAATTTCCCTAAAAAAACACGGTAAACGCTTGACGGTAACTATAAATTCGTATAGTATATAAATAACCGTTTAGTAGATTATTGGTGTAATTAATTCAATTTATGTCGTCTAAATAGACGAGGGAGAGAAAGTTATGATGATTCGATCTCTACAAGATTCAGGGGCTTACGAAAGAAGCCGTAAAGGTCTCGCTGGAGCGGGATTCGATTGGAGGGAAAAAGTTCGTTCTTCTGAGCCGAACTCTAAAACCTTCGCGGATTATTTGGAAGAATCTTTCCAAGGGGACTTGGTCCAGGACGGAAATTGGTTCTCTGAAACACTTTCCGAGCTGAGCAAGAAGAACCTGAGAAAAATTTAAACTTGGCTGAGCGCTGGGGCTCAGGCCTGGATCCTAGATCTCGTATCCTGAATGATGCGGTGGATCTGGAAGACTGGGAGCTGATTGCCGTTCTTTTGGGCAAAGGGAGCAGGGGCCTTCCTGTCGAAGATCTCAGCCGAGATATTCTTAAAATGTCCCGAGGATTGGGAGGACTTCTCTCATCCAATATTCCTAGAAATTTTCATATCAATGGTTTGGGTAAGGCAAAGCTTACTACCTTACTAGCCGCTTTAGAACTTGCTAAAAGACTCAAATACGAATCGATCCGAATGTCGGGTTATAACCCGACAACTCTTACTTCTTATCTGCAGGGTTTATTTTCCCCTTTAAAAAGAGAATGTTTTGTTTTAGCCACCATCTCTCCAGCAGGAGATCTTTTAAGAGCAGAGATTGTCTCCAAAGGTAGTTTGGAAGAAGTGGGAGTCCTTCCTAGAGACTTGGTCAGGATCGTTCTCAATGACGAGGCATCCCAGGCGATATTGGCTCATAATCATCCAGGTATGATCTGTTATCCAAGCCAAGAAGATTGGGATGTCTATACCAACTTAAAGGACCTACTGGGCAGTTTGGACGTGGAGCTCTTAGACCATTGGATTTTTGGAATTGACGGGATCTTTTCCTGTAAACAATCTACTCGACTAGAAGAGAACTGATCTAATTCTCCTCTTAAATTCCAATCCTAGGTTGTAGATGACCTCTTCCGTTTTTTTGCGTAATCTCAGAATTTTATCAGTTCTTGTCAGAAGGGATTATGCATTGCAGTACGCAGGTTCTGCATTGGGCCTGACCTGGATGTTTCTTCAAAACGTAAGTCTTATCCTAATCTATACGGTTGTATTTTATTTTATTGGGATCAGATCCCAGGGCGAAAATTCCATAGAATATTTTTCTAATGTACTTAGCGGACTTTTGTTCTGGATCCCATTACAAGAATATTTGATCAGAGGCACAGGAATTCTCACTGATAATAGACAGTTGATCAAAAGATCTCCTCTTGGTCCTGAAATTTTTCTTTGGATCCCATTTGTTCAGTTTTTGTTGCATTGGCTCGTAACTTCTATTCCGATCTTCATTTTTTTGGGCTGGGCGGGCAAACTCGGATTTTGGAGTTTACCTCTTTCTTTTTTATCTATGTTCTGCACCGGATTATTTCTGGCCTGTCTCCAAAGTTATTTGGCTCGAGTGAATATTATTCTAAGAGATATTTCTCCTTTGGTGAGATTATTGACCCAGTTTTTGTTCTGGGGACTTCCTATTCTTTATGAATCCAAAGGTATTTTAGGAAAACTGAATGTGTTTAACCCATTCTTCTTTCCTTTAGAAGTTTTTAGATCTGCGTTACTCCTTGGATATACTCCTCAAGCTGGGATTTTGGACTTTCTACCTTTTTTTGGGATTTTTCTGGGGATCTTTTTTCTAAGTCGTACTAAATTGAATCAGATAGTGTTGGATCACCTTTGATTAGAATAGAAAATATTTCTAAGACCTACCAAGGTTATAGCAAACCTTGGAATAGACTTCTAAGTGCGATGACCTTTGGATATTTCGGCTTGGATGTAAAATACAAGGCATTAGATGGGATTTCTTTTTCTGCGGGGAAGGGAGAAGTCATCGGGATCATCGGCCGAAACGGAGCTGGAAAATCCACCCTACTTAAATTGTTAACCGGAGTTTCCAAAGTAGATTCGGGTAAGCTGGAGAAGAAGGGAACGGTTCGTTCTATCTTAGAATTGGGCGTTGGTTTTAATCCTGAACTTTCTGGAGAGGAAAACTTATACTATAACGGTTTAGTTTGGGGATTAGATCCAGAAGAGCTGATCAAATCTTCGGAAGAAATTTTTAAGTTTTCTGGTTTGTCTGAATTCCGCAAAAGCCCTTTGAAAAATTATTCTTCCGGAATGACAATGAGATTGGGATTTGCACTCGCGACTGCAAAACGTCCTGATATTTTGATCGTGGACGAGGCTTTGGCTGTAGGTGATGCAAGCTTCCAACAGAAAAGTTTAAACAGGTTCCGCAAGTTTTCGGAAGAAGGAACTCTGACTTTAATTGTAAGTCACGATCTGGAACTTTTAAAATCTGTCTGTACTCGACTTATTGTTTTAGAAAAAGGAAAATTGGTATTCGATGGGGATCCGATAGACGGCTTTAGAGAATATATGCAGATTATTGCATCTTCTTCTTTGGATGGAAATACTAAGATCCAAGATAAGGATTCTTTGGTTGAATCTTTGGATGTAGAGATCCAATATGCAGGCAAATCAAATCCATCTATCCTTCCTGTGGGCGCCGAAGTTTTATTAAGAGTTGCAGCATCATTTCGTTCTTCTCTAGAAGATCTAACCGTCGGTTTTCATATTGATGATCATAGAGGGATCAGAGTTTTCGGAACGAATACATTCCATATAGGCGGTCGCCAAAAAGATCTAAAACCAAAGGAGCCTATTCGGATCGATTTTCGTTTTCCTATGAATCTTTCTCCGGGAAAATACTCACTTGGGATCGCATTACATTCTGGAGAAAGTCACGCAGAAGGTTCCTATCTATGGAAGGATGGGGTTCTGCAATTCGAACTGGAAAGATTGGATGTCCCTAAATTTGAAGGCGCAGCTTGGATCCCGGTCAAAGTAGAGGCGAAAAAAGGGGATTTTTCGGGATAAATTCCTTCCCAGCCTCCTCTTTGAAAGGATTCTGGTTTTCGTATGAAAGTTTGCGTAATTGGAAGCGGCTATGTGGGCCTAGTGGCCGGAGCTTGCTTCGCTGAATATGGAAATCATGTGATCTGCGTGGATAAGGACTCTAAAAAAATAGAGGACTTGAAAAAAGGAATCATACCTATTTATGAACCTGGTCTATCCGAATTGGTTTTGAATAACCATAAGGAAAATCGACTTAGTTTCAGCACTTCTATCCAAGAAGGAGTAGAAGGCTCAGAAATCATTTTTATCGCTGTTGGAACTCCAACATCTGACGATGGATCTGCTGATCTAAGCGCTGTATTTGCAGTTGCAGAGCAGATCGGAAAATCACTCAACGGTTACAAAGTGATCGTGGATAAATCCACTGTTCCAGTAGGGACCGCTGCTAAAGTTAAAGAAATTGTTTCCAAAAACACCAAACATGAATTCGACGTTGTATCCAATCCAGAGTTCTTGAAAGAAGGTGCTGCGATCGACGACTTCATGAAACCTGAAAGAGTTGTGATCGGTGCAGACACTGAAAAAGCGGGAGAACTTGTTGCTCAACTTTACGCTCCATTTGTATTGAATGGAAATCCTATCATTAAAATGGGAACTGTTTCTGCAGAGCTAACTAAATACGCATGTAACGCATTCTTAGCTACTAAGATCTCATTTGCAAATGAGATCGCAAACTTATGTGAAACCGTAGGTGCAGATTACGAAGATGTAAGAAAAGGAATGGGAACTGATTCCAGGATCGGCCGCCAATTCTTATATGCTGGTATCGGTTACGGTGGATCTTGTTTTCCTAAAGACGTTCGTGCCTTGATCCGCACTTCCGAAAATTTCTCTTCTTCTCTTCGTATTATTAGAGAAGTAGAAAGAGTGAACGAAGATCAAAAAGTCCGTTTATATACAAAGATAGAGGACTTTTTCGGAAAAGGCCAGATCAAAGGAAAAACTCTAGCAGTTTGGGGACTTGCGTTCAAGCCAGGCACAGACGATATGAGAGAAGCACCTTCTATTCCTCTATTATTAAAATTGCATGAAGAAGGAGCTAAGATCAAGGCATTTGATCCTGTTTCTAAAGAAACTTCTGAATATTATTTTAAAGATAAGATAGAATATGCTAAAGATGCGTATGATGCGTTAGAAGGCGCAGATGCACTTCTTCTTCTTACCGAATGGAGAGAATTCAGAGAACCTGATTTTTCCAGAATTAAAAAATTAATGAAAGGTCATGTGATCTTTGACGGTAGAAACCAATATCGTCCGGATCATATGAAAAAAGAAGGATTCAAATACTTCTCTATTGGTAAACAATCGGTTTAACTTAGAGCCGATTCAATAAGTCCTGGATCTCTTTTTTTTCCTCAGGATCAGAGCTGAGTTCCAGGGCTTTTTTTAAATCTTCTTTTGCTTCTGTTTTTTGGCCGAGAGAAGAATAAGCTCCCCCTCTATAATACAAAGCAGCTTTGGAATGTCCCGTTGGGAACTTGTCCAAATATAAAGAAAACGTTTTGATCGTTTTCTCCCAATTTTTTAATTCTGAAAAACTAAGTCCCAAATTGAATAATGCCTTATGTTTGTTCTCTGGCATTCTAGGATCTTCGGATGCGAATGATTTATAGAAATAGTCCGCTGCCTTTTTGTATTCTTTTGCTTCGAAGTAATATTCTCCCACTTTTAAGAGAAGAAGATTATTTTCAGGATCTTTTTCCAAGTCAGCAAGTAGACTAATTTCTTTGTCTCTTTTTAAATATGCTGATCTTAAGGTTTTGATCACCATTTTATGATCAGGCATCCCAGCGATCTTCTCTGTGAGACTTCCGTTCTTATCTAAAAATAGAAGAGTAGGATATCCTGTGACATCATACTTTTTCTTTAGGTTAGGAAACCTGTCCCCATCCAGAGAAAGAAGTACGAACTTAGACAATTCTTGTTTCACTTCTTTTCTAGGATAAATTTCCTTTTTGAGGGTTTTGCAATATCCGCACCAATCTGCATACACATCTATAAAGATGGGTTTTCCTTCCTTCTTCGCCTTATTAAAAGCGGTCTCAACGGAGGTCTCCCAAACCTCGGCGCTTACTTCGGATGTAAATATGAGGCAGATCAAGAGAAGGATGGATCGGGTTTTTGAAAAGGGGAGCATAAGTCTCATCTCTTCGACCTTTTTTTATCCGTTTCGTTTTTAAGGAAACGCAGAAATACGGAATTTTTTGTTTACCGTCAAGAACAGGTCCGGATAGTCGAAGTATCTCCGGTGGTAATGATGGACTTCCTGCTTCAGTTAGAGCAAATCCTTAAAAAAAGAAAAGAAGAACTTCCCGAAAAATCCTATACTGCGGACCTCTTTCGAGGCGGCGTGGATCGTATCCTTAAAAAAGTAGGGGAAGAAGCTGGAGAAGTGATTATTGCTGCAAAAAACGCAGACAAAAAAGAACTCACTCACGAATCCGCGGACTTACTATTTCATTTACAGGTTCTTCTTGTGGAAAGAGGTCTTTCTCTTTCCGACATAGTAGAAGAACTTAAAAAAAGACATTCTTAAAATCAGTTCAAACTTGGAGTTTTGTCCCACATTCTGGACAAAACTTCGCTCCGAAAATTTCTATTTTAAATCCACAGTTATGACAGAACTTTCCGCCGAGCGGAGGTTTGGAAGAAGTTTCCGTTTTGGAAGATATTGCAGAGTCTTGGCTGATCCTTTTGTCCTGCTCTTCTAATTCTTTTACTAATCCAGAAGAGATAGATTTGAACTCTGTCTCGGTCAATTTTCCTGTATCAAATTCAATTTTCAGATCTTTTAAGTTATCCAGAAGAACATCTCTTCTATCAAATAACTCAGAACTTTTAGGGTCAGTTTCGTACGGAATATATTTTGCAAATATACTTACGTAAACGAATGGTGCTGAAACGATAGCGACTAAAATTATATAAAAGAAAATTAATAAATAATCCATTATTTCTGTTTTTCCTCTATTTCGGAGATGTACTTATCGAATGAGGAATGATTTTCCGATTCTGTAGCAATTGCTGCTTTAGGAGCGGTCCTTCTTTTTAAATATAAATAGATAAGAAGTATTCCGAATGCTGCGGCGATCGCGATACTAAAATCGATCCAAGAAGAATCAGGTTTTGCCAGAATGTCTGGACCAAAACCCATGATGACTCCTTGAGCCATACTTTGGCTTCCATTTTCAATAAACTTAGCAATGATAGGATCAGAAACCACATCTTGACCGAAACCGTGGACCATTTTTTCCACGATTACATCCGCAGATTCTCCAGCTCTAATTCTATTCTCTATAAAAAGTTTGAGTTTTGCAGAAACCGTACAATTATTGAAAGAACAACTTTTGATCGCGATAGAAGGGATACAAATACATCGGATCCTTTCTGTCACATTATGGAATATGCGGATCTGTTCTGGATCAGTCAGATTCGTAAAAGTAGAATCTGCATAAACTGCGTTTGTCCAAATAAAGAACCCAAAAAGAGAAATTAAGATTTTCTTATATAGTTTAGAAGAGATCAAAACTTTCATTTTTTATCTTCTCCTATTGGTAATAGGATCAGCAGTCCAGATAAGAAGAACATCAAAGATCCTGCCCATATAAATTTCACCATCGGATTTACCCAGACCTCTAAATTTGCTACGATCTGGTTCGGGAATTTTAGATATTTTGCAGCCTTGATTGCTGGGTCTCTTGTAAAGAAGAAGTCCAAAAACATTCCAGGTAGATCCGGATTTTCGTCCGAAAGATCTGCATGTTCAATTGCTCCCAATTGGATATAAAGATCTTCTTTTGGGGTAGAAGAGATAGAAGGTTCACTAGTTGGAATATGTGTCTCGAAATCTCCGCTTAAATGTGAGATTTGAGGATAATATCTTCGCTCTGTTACCATCGTATCAAAGTCTTTTAGTTGTCTTTTGACTTCGAAGGTCGCTTCATGAGAAACAATTACGTTTCTATGATTTACTCCAGCTTCTGGATCTCCGTTCACAATCGGTTTGATCTTAAGAGTGGTTGCACTTATTGTATAATCTCCTAAGATTGCAGTATCTTGGCTTGCATAGATAAGCTCATTGGTAGGAGAGAATTTTAAGAAATAGAAAAACTTTACAGAAGTATTTTGTTTGAATGCGTTTCCCGCAAGACCGATAAACAAGACTACCATGGATAGGTGAACTAAATATCCACCGTATCTTCTTTTGTTTTTCAGAAGCATTCTAAATCCGGCTTGGAAATAATTCTCTCCGTGGATAGCGGACCTTCTCGCCTTGATACCATTATGATATTCTTGTGCGATCCCAGCTATAGTAAAGATCCCGAGTCCTACCGTAAGAACGCTGTAAATCTCTCCCATTACATCGCCTAGGCTGTAATCGCTGATGGAGAAATTGTTTCTGTAATATAGGATATAGATCCCTGCACCTATAATCCCTGCGATCAACGGTTTTAATAATGTAGTAAAAAAGATTTGGTCTGCACCTTTTCTCCAAGCGAGTAATGGAGCTGCACCCATGAGTAGAATAAGAAGAATTCCCGCAGGAACTCCCCAGGAATTGAACCAAGGCGCCTTATATTCTACACCTGATAATAATGGAGAGAATACTCCTAATAGAATGGAAAGAGTCGCTATCACCAAAAGGAAATTGTTCAGCAAGAAACTTCCTTCTTTGGAAGTGATTGCTTCTAAGTTTCTTTCCGGCTTAAGTTTATCTTTTCTATATATTAGGATCCCAAGATAGAATAAGAAGCTTACGCCGATAAAAACTATAAATGGGGTTCCGATACTGGATTTAGAGAAAGAATGTGGTCCTTCTAAAACTCCACTTCGGGTGATCCAAGTCCCGAGCAAGCAGAAATGGAATGCTAATATGATCAGAAACATATTCCAAAACTTTAACATTCCTCTTCTTTCTTGGATGATCATTGAGTGTAAGAATGCAGTGGATAGAAGCCAAGGCATCAAACTTGCGTTTTCGACCGGGTCCCAGGCCCAATAACCACCCCATCCCAATTCTTCGTAAGCCCATTTGGAGCCTAAAAGTATTCCTGTTCCTAAGAAGAACCAAGAGAAGATACTCCATCTTCTTACGAATCTAAACCAGTTCTCTGATAATTGCCCTGTGATTAAAGCGGAAGAAGCAATTGCGAATGGGATCGCGAAACTCACATAACCTATATATAAAATCGGAGGGTGGATGATCATCGCCCAGTGTTGTAGTAATGGATTTAATCCTCTACCAGCAACTGCAGCAGGTTGGAATTCACGGAAAGGTTGTGCGTCTGGAAAGAAGATCGCTAGAAAGGAGAAGAAACATGTGATCACTGCTAAAGAAAGATTCATTACTGGAATTCTTTCGTTTAATAGATCCTTTGTTTGCCAAAGAACAACGAAGGTGAATCCGGAGAGTAGCAAATTCCAGAACAGAAGTGAACCGGAAGATCCTGACCAAACAGAAGTCATCTTATAGAATAATGGAAGATGTTCACTGGAATGCATCGCAACATAATAGTTGGATAGATCCGTTCTCATGAGTTGGACAACCAACACTATGAATGCCAGTAGAACGACCGCAAAATTGGCCATTAGAGTATAACGGCCTAATTCTAATGCTCTGGAATCGTTCTTAAAAATTCCGTAACTGGTTTGGATAATGGAAAATAATAGGATGGAGAAGGAGGATATGAGACAAACTGCACCTAAATCATTCATTGTTCTTCTTCTTTATAACCTGCTTCGTATTTGGATGCACATTTTGCTTCTACCTTATCGGCTACAAGGACTCCGTTTTTCCAAACTCCGTCCACTCTTGCTCTGGCACCTTCTTTAAATGCATCAGGTAATAATGTAGCTCCTGTAAAAAAAACAGGAACTTCTTTTTCGTTTAGTTGGAGGACAAACTTGGCAGTTTTTCCTTCCCGGATAAGAGAACCTAATTTTACAAATCCTCTTACTCTTAATAGATCATCTGCTTCATATTTTGTAGTATTAGCAGCTAAATCAGAAGCATCCAATAATGTGTAAGAAGTTTCTTTAGAAGAGAAGAATGCAATTGTTCCTAAGGAAAGTGCGATGATACTCGCAAGCACGGTAAATTTCACGTTCATCTGTGTTTTAATTCCAGTCCTTAGACCAAGGATATCGGATACGGAAGGGAAGAAAAGTGGAAATACTCTCTCTAAACCCGTAAACGAATAGGCCTATTCTCTCTTTCCAGGCAATGCTCGTATTTTCTAAACTTTGGGAAGAAGGTATAAAATCGTCTATGGTCAGAATTTTGACCCTGGACCTATAGTCTGTCGGCCAAGGATGGATCTTAATCCCAGTATTTGCAAATACCAAGAGTGATCTTTCCATATGAAATGCAGAAGTGATTAGGATTGCAGACTTCCATTTGTTTTTACGGAAAAGTTCTGCCGTTTTTTCTGCATTCTCCTTAGTGTTCCTGCTTTCATTCTCCAGAAAAACAGCTTTTGTAGGAACTCCTAAAGTTTGAAAAAATTGGAGAGCAAAGTCTGATTCCTTTTTAGTTTGGAAGAATAAATTCCCAGAACCACCAGTGAAAACAATACGAGGAGCTTTTCTTTTTTGGAATAATCTTACGGCGTCAGTCATTCGTTCTGCCGCAGAAGTCAACTGCACCTGTTGCTCGTATAATGCAAGATTGTCTACGGCCCCACCTAAAACTAAAATTGCATCTGAATTTTCCAAAGTTTCTTCACGAACTGGAGGATGTTTTTCTTCCAAACCTCGGACCAACCATTGGGAAAAACTATCTGTAGAAGCTGTCCAGATAATGAGCGTTGGAACTAAAATCCAAACCTTATGTTTGAATTTAGGAAGTCTGAAGGCAAAAAATACCAACAGAAGTAAGGAAGCAGGTAAGGGGAATAAAAAGGCCCCCGCGAGTTTGGAGACCGCAAAAAAGATCGTATCCATTTTTACTCTAGGAGTTTTCCGCCTACAGCCCAGTTCTCTCTGGAAACTTCGTCGATCACGATATACGTAGATTCGGGAGGTCTTGACGCAACTTTTGCAAGAGTTTCTGAAAATTCTTTAGATATCTGCTGTTTTTGCTCTTTTGTAAGAGGTCCTGCGACTTTTAAATTGATATAAGGCATACGTTTCCTGGTTTGAAAGGGTTTAAGGGTGACTCAATGGTTTATTTCGAACGGGTATTACGCAACGGATTTTTTTCTAAAAATGGCAGGTTCGTTCAAGCCAGAACCTGGGATCTGAGTATATACTGGACCTGAAATTGTGAGGAGTTTTATCAATGAAATTCGCTAAGGAAATGGCCTTCTATTCTGCATACCACCAAGAAAAAAGAAACGTGTGGATCCATGTGTTAGGAGTTCCTACCATCACCTTCACCTTATTTTTGGTGCTTAATAGATTAGAGTTAGTTAATGTTTTCGGTTATACAATAACTGCTGCTACCGTATTTGGGATCGTAGTGCTTGCGTACTATTTCACCTTGGATTTTATTTTCGCAGCTACGACTACTTTGGTGTTCGGATCTTTGATGTTCCTTGCTCAATACATTACCCTGTCATTGACTGCTACCACTGCATGGAGCATTTTTGCAGTTGCTCAGTTAATAGGTTGGGGAGCTCAGTTTTACGGACATTTTATCTTTGAAAAAAGTCGTCCTGCATTATTCGACAACTTATTCCAAGCTGTAGTATCTGCTCCTATTTTTGTAATTGCAGATGTGTTCTTTGAATTGGGACTAAGAAAAGATGTGCAAGAAGCAGTTCGTAAAGAATTAGCAGCACAAGGCAAACTCAAAAACTTCAGCACTGCTCATTAACATTCTCTCTTGCTTTTACGCAAACGCCCGCGGTCCAAGCGGGCGATTTTCTTTTATCATATTAAATTTAACTTAAACACAAAAATGAACTGCAACGTTCGTATTTGCACCCAAAAACTTAGAAGGTTGGACACCAAACATTCTTTTAAAAGTCCTACTTAAATGCGCTTGGTCTGCAAAACCTGCCGCATGAGAAGCCTCAGTCAGATTTCCACCTTCTTTCAAAAGTTTTGCCGCTTCATGAAGTCTTAACCAAAGTTGGTACTGTCTGACAGGTAAACCCATCTGCAATTTGAAAACATGCATAAACCTTGTTTCTGAAAATCCGGCTTCTTTAGCAAGTTCTGGAACTGAGATAGAACCGGGAAGAGCAGATTTCATTCTAAGAGTTGCGGATAAAACTCTTGGATCCAAAGAAACTCGAGAAGGTTTTTCAGTTCCTACACAAGCCAGAATATCTTCGAAAAGCTCTTTGGCCGCCTGGCAGTTTATATTTTCATGAAATAGATTTTTACATCTGGAAAGAACTGGTTCTAAATTTTCAAAAGCTATTTCTGAGATTCCCTTTCTTCCGAACCTGGCAGCAACCGAAGCATAATCGATACCATAAGGATCGATTTGTAAAACGATCATATTAGAATTTTCTGCGGAAAGAGTATGGTAAGTATTAGGAGCCAAAACTACAGCTTGGAATTCCAATACATTGCCTGATTCTTCGATTACTTTGAATTTAGAAGTTAAAGAGATTAGAATGGAAACCGCATAGTGAGAGTGGGGATCTGTGGTCAGTCCTTTTTGGGCCAAGAATACCCTGGCTCCGAAATAGAATAATGTTCCTAATTGAGATTCTTCCATTTCCCGAATACCGGATTATAATTTTTGAATGATTCTTTCCAGGGTTTTTTCAGGACGTTCGAATGGAAAAAAATGGGAAATATCATCCCATAACTCTAAGCTTGAATTGGGGTTTCCTCGAATTATTCTTTTGGCAGCAGAAGGAGAACATACTTCGTATTTTCTGGGGATCGTTATATGAGTTTCTGTTTGGATCCTTCTATATTGTAATAAACTTAAGAAACTAACCGAGTTAAAAATTTTAGCTTCTAATTCAGGAGGACAAGATAAGGCCCATTTATCTCCTTCTTTTCTGAAACATGAATTCAAATAATCATCGAATACTTCATCAGACCAATTTGCAAATGTAGGGGTCTTTCTAAATGCTTTTTTGACAAGTGTCAGATCTTTAAATTCTCTTCTTCTTTTGATTGCACCTTTTGCTAAAGGAGTATCGAAGGCTAACGCAAGAAGAAGGTAAGCAAAATTTAAGATCACTGGATCCATTGCAAAAATTTTACGGAACAGATCTGGCCTTTGGTAAGAGGAAAGAAGAATGCTTGCTCCTCCTAAAGAATGTCCAACACCCACAACATTCTTCAAACCTTCTGTTTCAATCAGAGATAAAATTTGATCTCTAAAGAAAAACCAATCCTTCCATTCCATGTTTGGTTCCGATTGACCATGACCGCAAAAATCTAAGGCAATAACTCTATGAGTCTCGGAAAATTTTTTGATAAGATAAGAATAACAACCTGCAGAAAATCCATTTGCATGAGCGATCAAGATTGGATCAGAAGATTTATTACCTGCATCTATATAAGAAAGTTTGATCCCGCGGAAGTTAAATGTTTTTCTATCCATTCAAGATTTGCCCTTGCTATTTCTTTCCCTTTGCTTTCGATGGACAGGAATTCGGAGTTTTGACCGATTCCCAAATAAGGGATAATACACTCTTCCTAAGGGGAGATTACAAGAAAACAATAATCGAATTCTTGAGAGAGATAGATGAAATTAACGGTGATAATCATTTTCGTAGTCGCATTATTCTTCAATGCCTTAGCAAACATTTTGATCAAGGCAAGTTCTTTAGGAGATAAAACAAATACGGCTTCCGGAATCGAAGGATTGATCAAAGCATTTTTACATCCAGTGTTCTTTGCGGGACTTGCTTCTTTCGGGATCGCGTTATTAGGTTATAGATGGGTATTAGGTAACGGATTAAAATTATCTTTGGCTTATCCACTCTTCACATCTGCAGGATTTATTATAGTGCTCGTTGCTTCTGCTATATTTTTTAAGGAAGAACTAAATTGGACACAATGGACAGGCATAGGTTTGATACTCGCGGGAGTATGGTTGACCTCTGCAGAAATGTTCGTCTAAGTCATAAAGTTAATAAATAATAAACCGAATAGAGTAGTGATCTCGAACTCGATTTGTAGCCGAGATCATTACTTCTGGAGTCTAATTACAGGAGGATATGCTAAAAATTCAAACCGGTCCAAGCTTAAAGTTTTTTAACTTTATAGGATGGTATGAGTTTTATGAAGACTCGCGCCTTTCTCCTTTCTTTACTATCTATAGTTTACTGTTCCAGTTTCGAAACTTCTACAAATATCCAAACAGATCACGACAATCCTATCGGATATTATGAAGGAGATCCACTTCCCCCAAAAACTGCATTTTTAACATTTGATGATGGGCCTTCCGACTGGACCTCCGACGTATTGGATGTTCTCAAAAAAGAAAATGTAAAAGCTACATTCTTTGTGTGCGGCGCTTGGTTACCAAAGGCTAGCAATAGAGGAAACAGTTTCAGAAAATACAAAACTGTTTTGATCCGAATGAAAGAAGAAGGTCATACGATTGGAAATCATACACTTGGCCACCAGAACTTCGCGTATATGTCCCCGAAAAGAATAGAAAGCCAATTAGAGGAAAACCAGAGATTATACCAAAACGAACTGGGAGAATATTCTGGAAAATTAATATGGATCCGACCTCCTTTTGGATCTCCATATATCAAAACTAAGAACGAAACAATTCGAAAAAAAGTAAGTTCAGCACTCCAAGGGAAAGGTCTGGTATTCATGTGGAGCAAAGAATTTGATTCCACAGATTCCAAAGAATGGGTAAAAGGAGAATGGTATGAGAAAGGACCAAGGATCAATCCAGACAATGAAAAGTTCAGAAAGAAAATGGACCGGATCTATAACTCACTCGTATATAAAACGGAAGGGCAAGGAGTAGTGATCTTATTTCACGATACACATCCTACTACTAAAGAAGTCTTACCATATATCATAGAAAAATTGAAAGCGGAAGGATATACTTTCGCTACGGCAGAAGATTATACTAAATGGCGTTGGGGAAAAACTAGCGAAGAGTTAACTGAAGAAGACTCCGATTGAACGCCGTTTTTTAAAAACAAAAAACACTTTTCTTCCCACATTCCGGATCTAAACAGGTCCGAAGTTTATTATCAGGGAATTATAAAAATGAACAAAGGTCCACTTTCGGGAGTTAAGGTAGTAGATTTAAGCTTATTGCTGCCTGGCCCATTATGCTCCATGTATTTGGGAGATATGGGAGCTGAGATCATCAAGATAGAAAATCCAAGAGCAATGGATGCAACCAGAGTGATGTTCAAAAAAGCAAATGGTGCACCTTCTTTATATTTGATGTTGAACAGAAATAAAAAAGCCATCACACTCAATCTCAAAAGAGAAAAATCAAAAGAGATCTTATTTAAACTATTAGAAGATGCTGATATATTATTGGAAGGATTTCGCCCTGATGGACTTTCCAAGATGGGTCTAGGCTACGATGACCTAAAAGAAAAATTTCCAAGACTGATCTATTGTGGGATCTACGGTTACGGAGATTCCGGAGCTTACAAAGACTTTGCGGGACATGACCTAAATTATCTCTCGCTCTCTGGCGTATTAGACCAAACAGGAAAAAATCCACAGGCTCCAGGATTCCAATTAGCGGATATAGGAGGAGGAACGTTAACTGCTCTTTCTTCTATTTTGGCTGCATTGTATTATAGAGAAAAAACGGGACGTGGACAAAAGATCGCTATCTCCATGATGGAAGCTTCTCTTCAATTCATATCCTTATACGGAGGGATCTATTCTGCAACCGGCCAAAATCCGGAAGGTGGAAATGAATTATTATCTGGAAAACTTCCTAATTATTCTACTTACAAAACTAAAGAAGGACGTTGGGTTGCATTAGGTGCCTTGGAAGAAATGTTTTTCAAAACATTCTTAAGACAATCTGGACTCGATACACATTTAGAAAAAGTTCCGATTGCAGAGACACATTTTGCAGAATGGAAAAAGATCCTGACGGAATACTTCTCCTCTAAAACCCTTGCTGACCTTGAGCCTATATTCCAAAACCCTGATTCATGTCTAACTCCTGTTAAAACTCTGGACGAAGTTTCCAAAGATCCAGTATTAAGAGAGAAGGGGATGATCCTAGATCGCACCCACAAACAATATGGGGATTATATACAATTCGGTTCTCCTTTTCCTTTCTCTGAAAGTAAGGTGACCTATAGAACAGATCCACCTGGTCACGGAGAGCATAATCAGGAGATCTTAAAATCTTTGGGCTATACCGATTCCGAAATAGAAGAATTGAAAAAAGATAAAGTAATTTAATTGAAAGATTATTTAAAATCCAGAATTCTTTTCAAACTATCTTAGATATATAAGGTCTATCTCTTGTGAAATTCCAACGAATCATTTTTTCATTTATCGCGATAGGTATCCTAACCTCTTGCGCAGTTACTTCCAATCGTTCTGTTCTAGTGAATAAAGGAACTCCAGTCGATATTAAAGATATCAATCCTTCTGATAAAGGCCCGATTATCCTTAAAAAAATTATCGCTGCGGATTGGGCGACGGAACGCGCTGGTTTGATCAATTTAAAGGATCCGAAGGCAGTTGCCGCGGGTTTACAATCCGGTCAGGAACCGATCCAAATTTATTTTTACGTAATAGATCATCCTAAATTCGGTAGATATGTAGTAGATACCGGACTCGGTGATGTATTTCGCAAGGACACAAAAGAATGGCCTGTTTCGGGAATAGTTGCTTCTCAAATGAATCTAGGTGCGTTGAAGATCCATACTACGATTAAAGAGTGGCTGCAGAAAGAACCAAAGAAGGTGGAAGGTATCTTTCTTACTCATATGCACTTAGACCATATCTTGGGTACTCAAGATTTTCCAGTGGGGACTTCTGTGTATACTGGACAGAACGAACCTGGTGATACTCGGTTTTTACATCTTTTTGTGCAAGGAAGTACGGACAGAATACTTGGAAGCGATACACTTCTTTCCGAATTGAACTTCTTAGGAAAAGAAGGTTCTCCAATTAAATTTTTAGATTTTTTCGGCGACCAATCTTTCTATGTAGTTTCTGTTCCGGGACATACAGAGGGCAGCATCGCATTTTTGATAAAATCTACGAATGGGGTCCATCTGATTACAGGAGATACTTGTCATACTAGCTGGGGTTGGTTGAACAACGTGACTCCTGGAGGTTTTACTAAGGATTTAGAAAGGAATAAAGTGAGCCTAGATTTATTGCAGGCAGTCGCAGCTAAGTTCCCGAAAATTCAGGTCCATCCAGGACACCAAAGTATTCCACCTGCAGCTAAATAGATTTTTAATATCTTTACGATACTGAAGAAGAGCGAGAAACGCATTGAGGCAAAACGAATCTCGCTTCTAAGTAAGCTAATGCTAACAAGTAAATGCCTTCAAGCAATAGAAATGAGGTCCCGATATAGGTGGCCTCTTCTTGTAATCTCCATGCTTGTGCAAAACATTGTAAACCCCAAAGCGAATTTGCTATAATTAATATGAAAACAAATACACGAGTAAGGTTTCCCTTTAGGAAGAGTAAGAGAAGAACTCCAGAATACGAACCGTATATTAAATTCGCAGAACCTTCCATGTGAGTGAAACTTTCTTCCCAGCCGTTTAAGGTCGAAATAAAAGAGGAGAAAAGAAAGATGAATGCTCCTACGACTAATGCGCCGGAAGAATCGAGTGTGAGAATGAATCGAGCTTGTTTCATTTATAAAATAATAATAATACAAACATTAAAACTTGGATCGTAATTAGAGAAGATATAGATTCAAAAATCCATAACTTCAAATGTTTACCTTTCCAGATCACATCTATAGAACTGGATGTAAATATAAATCCGAACCAAAGAATGAAAGCAATGGATTGGCCATGAGCTTTATTTTGCAAACTCATATATTGCAGGATCAATGAGATAGAAAATGCAGTAGCAACGAAAACGCAGAAATTCAAAAATATTCTGATCCCGAGATTTTTCTTCTCTTCTTGCGAAGGTAAATTCAGGAATTTTGAAAGGCCGAAATAAAGAGGGCCGCTAAAAATGAAGGCGCAGATAAATCCGGCAACTCCTGCAACAATAGGCGCTACAATACTTTCTATCATGAAGTTTCTCCTAACAGAATCAACTGAGGCAGATATTTATTCATTTTTAGCTGAGGAAGTAAAGGAATTTATCGGTCTGAATTTTGTGTTTCTTGTAAGCCTCTGGGCGACTCCTCACATTTGTTCGGACCGCGCTCTACGCTGCAATCAGCGAAGCACCATTATAATTCTATAATTTAACACCCCTCTCAATAAGCATGGTGCATCGCCGGATTTCCGCTACGATCGCTGTCGCTTTGTTAATCGATGTCTTCTGTTCCTCCTAACATTTCTTTATTTTTTTCTCACGCAGAGCCACGAAGACGCAAAGGGTTACCTAATATATTTTCATTACCGAAAATCTGCTCCAATACTGAAATAGATTTTGTAGATAATTCCTGAGTGAACAAAAGAGTTAGATTGTGTTTGGCTCTCGAGCAACTCACGTAGAACAAGTTTCGGCTGCGCTCAAATGTATCCTGCTTGTCTTCAGGGATATTTTCGTTCATCCATTCTAACATTTGGTTCCAGTTATATTGATTCCAACCTCGACCACAAACGACAAGAACATTATCAAACTCTGCCCCTTTCACTCCATGCTTCGTTGAGAAAGGTGTTTTTTCGTCGATATACTCAGCCAGGTTTGATACCTCAAGATAATCTACAGATCGCAATTTGGTTAGTTTATCAACAAACTTCGCTTCATCAGCGTCTAGTTCGTCTTTCGGTTTTAATTTTAGCTGCGCGAATCGTTTCTCTGACTCTTCAATTTTTGATGGAATTCTCGGTGTTCTCGTCTCCATCAAAAGATCAAGCATATTGCCAATTGTAGAATTGGCTCTTGCTCTCATAACTTTATCAAGATTTATTAACCATTCTGTTTTATCCGTCTGGCGATTTAACTGTGGATAATTTTTCTTTTTTAATTGAAACAACTCACCGTATTGTTTGTTTTTGTAGGCAACTGCAGTTGGCTCTAACATTTCGAGAAAGAATTTTATATATTTTTCGTTCTTTTTTAAGTAGTCGTCCGTGTAATTAAAGCAATCAGCGAGATTTTTAAAATTTTGCTCGCTAGCGATAATGTTATTTGTTAAAAAAAGTATCTTAGTCTTGTCGGGGGATATATCCCATCCGGCTTCGAGCATTAGCTTTGTTGTTTTATCGACATATTCCTTTGCTGTGCTCTCTGGTAGATCACCCTTCCAATGTCCACCTCCTCTACCATCCCTCCGTGTACCTCCCCACTCATTAGAATGAAAAATATTTATTATCCCTTCCGAAGAAGGGTTTGATTCAGCTTGCGGTAGTTCTGGACGCATTCTGTTTAAACAACGGACAATATTTCTATCCGACCGGAAGTTTGCTTTCTTGCCGATTACTATGATTTTACCTACATTACTTGAAACTAATCCACAGGCAGAAGAACCATAAATTTTTTGCCAATGATCTCCGAAAAGACCAACAACAAGGCCAGAGTCGTTATCGATTAGGTTATTTACAATGCTAGTTGCTAGCTCGCTATCAGTATCCTGATATTCATCTATCAATATAATGGGGAATTTGCTTTTTAATAACTTCTGAAACTTAGGGTAGGCGAGCATATGGGCCATCAGAGCCACTACATCATCATGATGTAAGGTAATCTCACGTTCATTAATTGCTGGGAACCCTAATTCGTACTTAACAACTTGATCAGTAACGCCTACTGATTCACCTATCCGCTGCTGCCACTTTTCGCCAAGCTTCGGAAGGTATTCTCGAAGTTTTACCTGGTAGTGTTGCAATATGCTCCAGCAAAAGGCATGTATTGTATCTGCTAAAATAATCGGGTGATGGTCCGTCCTATCCTTTATTTCATTCTTTGCAACGTTTGTATATGTGATGCAAGCAATCTGTTGTCTATTGTTTAGCAATTCGTTCGCGCGACTTGAAATCAGGTATTTAATCGACTCAATCAATGAGTAGGTTTTTCCTGCACCTGCACCGGCCTCTAGGCGAAAACACTGGTTTTTATTGATACAATTTTTGAGTTGCTCCAATGTCTCGATCGAAGCTTTTTCAGCCGGGCTCAACTTATTCATGGGTGCGTAGCCTCATCCTTATCTAGCCATTCAAGTCCTTCTCGAATATACTTTGGTACGGCCCATTCTGTATTTTTAATAGAATACTCGATAGCAAAGTTAGCTTTGCTTTCTTTTCCAATGGCCTTTGCCTTTTCAAAAATAGCATTTTCCAATTCGATGCCTGCTAAATTTTCTAATGTAAAGAGGGTTGTGTTGGCTAAAATAAATGCATCTTCAAAGCTACGGCCACACAGTCCTCTTTCATCTTCATCTACCTGAAATGCTAGTCGGCGACAGCCGGAAACTTTGGATTCATCATTGTGGGAACGTATCTCAGTCAAATCTATGTATCCTTCCTTTCCAAACCAATTGGACAGACCAACATTGCTTGAATGTGTACCTTCACTAACGTATGAAGCAGAGTAGGTCGTTGGCTTTTTACCCGTAGTCTTTTTTACCGAATCCAAATCAGTTATGAATAGAGTCTTAAGCTCAAGAAAGTCGATAAACTTATAAAAATGATGCGCATAGGCACCCCCCACTTCGACAATAGACAAATATTTTTTACGCAAATTACATTGCCTTGTTTTATCTACCTTTTTGATTATTTCGGGCATAATAATTCTTTCAGTAGGACCTTCGATCAATATTGCTTTATCCGCAAAATAGAGGTCACATTTTGTAAGTGTTAAATACTTATGCAGAAATTCTCTATCCGCCTTTAGCTCTTCGCAATTAAAGGCTTCTCCCAGATCCTTTACTGTAGTTTCTTTTCCAAACTTAGATAAAAAGTAACGAATTTTGCTAAAATCAGCCTCATTGGCAATGTGCGAGGAATGTGTGCTTACTACAAACTGAACTGGCCACAACTTTCCATCGTTAAGTTGCTCTTGGAACTTGCTAACTATTTCCTCAAGTTGACGAATGAATACTTCCTGCATTTGAGGATGAAGGTGGGCTTCTGGTTCTTCAATAAAGATCAAATGGCCTTTCGGTGGCGTTGTTTGTGACTGAAACTCTCTGAAATATTCATAAATACGGAATAAAATAAAAATAAGATTACGAACACCTAACCCGTTGTAAGTTTCAGGGAGGTGGAAGAAATCATCACCTTTGTAAAACACTCTAGTGTTACTTTCTAAGAGCGATTTTAAATTTAAATCTGTAGCAGCACTTAAATTAGGATCTTGCAGCCCTGGATATCCAAATAAGTTTAGAGTGGGTAAAAGCCCCATTACTTTTTCTTGAAAATCAGTATCGACTTTCTCTTGTAGCTCTGAAACTACAATTTTGATTTCTTCAGATCTGGCTTTAAATTCTTCCGGTGCACCTGCATTGTTAGAGCTTTTAAAAATATTTCCGAGTGCTTTACCAAGAACATCACGTTCGTTATGAGTTTCATCGTCAAGGCCGCGTTGAGCATTTATAAGACCAGAAAGTATTAATCGTTTAAATGTTGCGAAATCAAGTCTTGCTTTATTGGTTCGGTTAGTAGGTTCTACCGCATAAACGACAGACTCGAAGTGCTGATTAATTAGATTTTTTAGATCAGAAAAATATTTTTTACGATCTTCTATATCTAATTCCTGAAAAAATTCCTTTATTTTTCCGTCTTTTAACTGGTAAGAAACTAATATGTTAGTTTCAAATAGCTTATCGTCAAGATCGATAATGAAATCTCCCAAGACTCCATATTCATTTTCATCATCTTTATAGTCGATAACTAGCTCCAATTCGATCGTAGGAATTAATGTCCTAATATCCCCCTCTTTGCTATCTAATTTAAATGCCTTCAGGGCTTCTTCGAAGCCTGTGAGACAAGACTGATTGAAATCTTCGTAGCGAACCTTCGATCCATTAGGATTTAAAAAACTGCGGAATATTTCTGCTAGGGATGTCTTACCCGTGTTGTTACGCCCAACGATGAGGGTTATCTTATTATCCAGCGTAAGAGAGACATCTTTTAACAATCTAAAATTTTTTATACGAGCCTTTTTTATTTTCATTGTTCTTCCTATTGAGATGTAAGTAAGTCTATATATAGAATGATAAGCTAGTGACCACGAATGATCACCTTATCCCTGACGCTTAGATTAGTATTCGCGAATACCGACTAACTTTACATTTTCTGCACATTAGTCATCTTTAGTAAACAAATTTCCGAATCTAAATTCCGTTGTAGGAATTCCAACATGTAGGTGAAAAAGAAATTTCTCTCGCCAAACGGAATGAAATGTGCTAAGGGAGGGCTTCGTGTACCACCGCACCGTCTCCTTTTGAGCGACCCATAGGAAGCGAAAAACCCAAAGGGTGACCGAGGGAATCGAGGTCAAACGAGACTGAGGTTGAAATCAAAACGATCAGACTGAATCGAACGCTTTTCTAATATACCCACACAGCTTGGCCCTAAGTAGGGCGGGGCCCCTTTTACCAAAATATCCCTAAAGGGACTCATTTTCTCCTAATTTCTAATTATTGCACTAAGTATAAAATTGTAGTAACTACAATTTTATACTTGCTATCGTTTTCATCCTGATCATAATCAATACAGATCTCTATTACAGGAGCGAATTCGGATGGGATTGCGTGAGACAAAAAAGGCAAAAACTCGAAAGCTTATTTCGGACATTGCCCGCGATCTATTCATAGAAAAGGGGTATGATGCCGTTACTATCGTTGAAATAGCCGAAAAAGCAGAAGTTGCTGTTACTACACTTTTCAATTATTTTCCGACCAAAGAGTCTCTTATTTTCGACCTTGAGGATGAGATAGACTCAGATATCTTAAGGGCGATTCGCGAAAGAAAGAAGGGCCAATCCATTCTGGATGCTCTTTATCAATATTTTTTCTCGAGCAAGTTATTCAATCCACCAGATAAAAAGATCTTCTCCGGATTTGGAAAACTTATCAGGTCTTCTCCTGAGCTTACTTCTTATCTGCGAGGGTTATGGGCTCGTTATGAAAATTCTTTGGCGAAAGAGATCCAAAACGATTCAGGTGTGACTAAGATGGAAGCAGAATGTATTGCAAAGTTGATCCTAGAAGGTGTGAGTTTTGCGTGTAATTCGCCTTCTCCAAAGGATGTATTAAATCTCACGTTTAAAGTTTTGAAGAATGGGTGGAATAAATGAAACAAGACCAACCGATTTACGATGTTATTATTTCCGGGGCGGGTCCAGTAGGACTTTTTCTCGCCTGCGAACTTGCCTTAGCTAAATGTAGTGTTCTTATATTAGAAAAAACAGATAGTTCTTTGTCTCCGTTCAAACAACTTCCCTTTGGAGTGCGTGGGCTTTCTGCTCCTAGCATTGAAGCTCTTTATCGCAGGGGATTATTAGAAGAACTTGAAATACATAAACGTCTTAAAAATCCTCATGCAAATACAGTTCAACAAGGGCCGCGTCGTCAGGTAGGACATTTTGCAGGTATCCCATTTCATGAAGGTAATATTGATACTTCAAAATGGGGACATCGGTTAGAAAGTTCTACTGAGACCAACTTGATCTCTGAAATGGAAGAGATGGAAACTATACTGGCTCGCCGCGCAGAAGTGCTCGGTGTAGAGATCAAGAGAGGTTTTGCACTGACTTCTTTTAATCAAATGGACGATGGGGTAACTGTTCAATCAGGAGATCAAACTTTTCAGGGACAATGGCTCGTAGGTTGTGATGGAGCCAGAAGTGTTGTTCGAAAATCTGGAGGTTTTGAATTTGAAGGTACTGATCCTGAATTTACCGGTTATTCTACTAAAGTTGATCTAGTCGATCCGGAGAAGCTAAGTCCAGGAAGAAATATAACCGAAAGAGGAATGTATTTACAATCTCAACCAGGCTTTATCGTACTTCAGGATTTTGATGCTGGAGAATTTCATAGTTCTGAGAAACCAATTACCTTGGAACATGTGCAGGAAGTCCTACGTCGTATCTCTAACACGGATGTGACTATCAGTGCTCTTCATTTTGCAACTACTTGGACTGATAGAGCAAGACAAGCAACGAGTTATCGAAATGGAAGGATACTTTTAGCTGGAGATGCAGCTCATATTCATTCTCCTTTGGGTGGTCAAGGTCTGAATCTCGGGTTGGGAGATGCTATGAATCTTGGATGGAAACTTGCTGCAACCATTCATAAAAAAGCGCCAGAAGGTTTACTGGATAGTTATTTTACGGAAAGACATCCGATTGGTGCCCAGGTTTTAGATTGGTCACGAGCTCAGGTTATGATCATGAAACCAAATCTACATGCGCAAGCATTGAATTCGATTATGCGAGATCTGATGGAAACTCGTGATACTGCAACCTATATGGCAGCAAGAGTCTGGGGAATTTTTACACATTATAATCTAGGTGATTCTCATCCTTTAGTGGGTTACAGTGTTCCGAACTTTGAGTTTGAGGATGGCAGAAGGATAGGTGATCTTATGCTGGATGGCCAAGGGATACTTCTCGATTTTGGTATGAATACTTCTTTAAAAACCTTGGCGAATGAGTATGGAGATAGGGTAAAATATATTTCCGGTCGGGCGAAAGAGCAGTTAGGATTGAGAGCTGTACTGATCCGTCCGGATGGAATTATTGCTTGGGCCTCGGATAGCGAACCAGATGAACAATCTATCAGGCAAGCGGCCTCTCTCTGGTTTAGTCAATTTATTTCTTGAAAATACTATGAGAGAATCATTAACAGAACGAACGTTCTGTTTTTTATATGTTTTCCTATCGCCAAAATCTAGGAAAATAACGAGATTTCCAGGAATTCTGTCCCATTAGGGCTAAAATGAACGTTTAATCAGCCATGTTTTTCTTGATTGAATCGACCACGGCGAAAAATTAGGACTAGAAACTCTCGTAAGAAGGGAAAAGAATGTATCAGGAACTGACTGAGCAACAGATCGAGATTAGAGACACGATTCGTGCTTTCGTTAAGAAAGAAATCACGCATGAAGTTGCTATCCACTGGGACGAAGAAAACAAACATCCAGAAGAACTTATCAATAGAATGAGAACTGAGTTGGGAGTCAATGGACTCACTATCCCCGAAGAATACGGCGGATGGGGTCTTGGTTCCGTAGAGCAGTGCTTAGTTACCGAAGAACTTTCCAGAGGATGTCTCGGTATCAGCCTTTGTTTCGGATATACCGGTCTTGGTATCCTTCCGATCATGAAAGGTGCAAGCCACGAACAAAAGAAAAAATGGCTACAACCAGTTATCGACGGAGAATACGGAGTTTCTTTCTGTCTTTCCGAGCCTGGTGCAGGTTCAGACGTTCCTGGTATGAGCACTACTGCAGTTAAAAAAGGTGACAAATGGGTCATCAACGGAACTAAACAGTGGATCACCGGTGGTGGAAGTGCTGGAGCTTATACAGTTTTTGCTTATACTGATAAAGGCCGTGGAACTCGTGGAGTTTCCTGCTTCTATGTAAAACGTGATACCCCAGGTTTGATCGTTGGTAAAAAGGAAGATAAACTTGGTATTCGTGCATCTGACACTCGTCAGATCATCTTCGAAGATTGTGCAGTTGAAGAAGCTACTATGATCGGAAAAGAAAACCTTGGATTCATCTACGCTCTTCAAACTCTGAACGCATCTCGTCCATACGTTGCTGCTATGGGAGTGGGTGTTGCTCAAGCTGCTTTAGATCACGCATCTAAATACGCTCGCCAAAGAGAGCAGTTCGGTTCTAAAATTTCCAGCTTCCAAGCTGTTCAGCACATGCTTGCGGATATGTCTATCGGTGTAGAAACTGCACGTCAGATCTGCTATCTTTCTGCTCGTATGTCTGATGCTGAGGATCCTCGTCTTCCGAAATATTCCGCAATCGCAAAAGCTTATTGCTCTGAAACTGCAATGAAAGCTGCTACTGATGCGGTTCAAATTTTCGGCGGATACGGTTACACTAAAGAGTATCCTGTTGAAAAACTGATGAGAGACGCGAAAATCCTTTGTATCTTCGAAGGAACTACTCAAATTCAGAAAAATGAGATCGCAGCTTATGTGATCCGTGAAGCAGCTTCCGCAAAATAAGAATTTTCTAATATTGCAAAGCTTTAAGAAGGCGTCGGTTTCCGGCGCCTTTTTTATTTCCTCTTCGCTCTAATCCTGCTTAAGGATACTGGTGTGATGCCCAGATAAGAAGCGATATGATATTGAGGAATAAGTTCTTCAATATCAGGTCTGGATTCTAAAAGTAGATTGTATCTTTCTTCTGCGCTTAAGGCTAAGAGTTCATATTCTCTTCTGGCTTTTTTTAAAAATAAGTTTTCGGCAAAAATCCGGCCCAATCTTTCCCAGGCGATGTCTTGGGAGAATAGTTTTCTGAATTCTGAAAACTTTGCAACTGCAAGTTCACAATTTGTAATTGCTCTAATATTGCAGGTAGAAGGTTGTTCTGTGAGTAGATCAAAATAAGATCCTGTAAAGTCTCCAGGGAAATTGAAACTTTTGATATATTCGTTTCCTTGGTCAGTGAGATAATATTCTCTCAAAACGCCAGAGAATACAAATGCAAACTCTGTGGGCCTGGCTCCCTGTTTGATCAGAAAATCTCCGTATTCTAATTTGCGGATCGTATATAGCTGTTCTGATTTTTTCCAGACTTCTTTTGGGATGGGAGAGACCTGGTTCACAGTTTGATAAATTTTTTCCCAATTTAGATCTTTCTGATCCATACAATTCCCGTTAACGGATTTCTAAGGAAAGTCCGCAAACGGAAATTTTACAAATCTAATTATTGGGAATATCCAAAAACATTCGAGGTTCGAGTGTAAGTCCCTTAGATAGAATCTAGAAAGGGAAGGGTGACCTTTAGGAATTCTTTTGGATTTTCTGCAAAAGGCACATGTCCTGTTTTTAGATAAGCTAACTTAGATCCTTTTACTTTTTCATGAAGCCTGAGTGCGAGTTTTGGATCTATGACTGGATCATATTCTCCCCATACGATCAATGTAGGCGCTTGGATCTGGGAGACTTTTTCTCTTAAGTCATGTCTTTCGTCTAAAAAACTTTTCCAAATGGAAGCATTCACTTCTTTTGCGCCTTCTACATCTTCTCTTTCTTTGATTCGGGATAGAATGGACTCTGTATATTTATTTCTGATCTTGATATAATGATTTGGGAAGAAGTTCCAGACGAGCCCTGTAAACCAAACCTTGGATTTTAATCCCGCAAAACTTTTAGTGATCCAATCTGGATCATTTAATCCGCCAGAGTCCACGATCACGAGGCCTTTTACCAATTCAGGTTTTTTCAGGGCAAGATTCATGGAAGCGAATCCTCCAAGTGAATTCCCTATAAAAATCCCACCTTCTGGAGCTAACTGTGCAACCAGGTCTGGCAAAATTTCTGCATATTCTACTGCAGAAGCTGAAGTTGCAGGTTGCGGATTCTCCGATAATCCATGACCTGGCCAATCCAGAGAAATCACTTTATATTTTTCTGATAAACTTGGCAGAATAGATTCAAAATCATTATGATCATGACCGGCAGAATGGAGTAGAAAGATCGGTTTTCCTTTTCCTTCTATCCAATAAGCTACCTTTCCTAATTTAGAAGTATAATATCCGCTTGGTAATTTTAGTGATGTAGTTTTGTTTTCTAAAACTGTTTCCATCTTCTCTCCTCCGCTGCAATGAATGAGTAACAAACTTAGCATTAGGTTTGTCATTAGTATTCGTTTCATGCTTGGATCTTCTCTTAAAGATGGATCAAAGTCAAGAGAGGAGAAAGGTATCTATAGATAATCAGATTATCCTATGTTAATTGCTTTTATAGTCGCAACACAACGCAAGGCGGCTTCAGGAGCGAAGCGACTATAGTCGCAACACAACGCAAGGCGGCTTCAGGAGCCGTAGGCTCTTATCTTACGATTGCCCATTTAACTAATTTGGCCACTGGGTTTAACCATTTAGCTACCTTCTTACGATATGTATGGGGGAATAATAAGAAGTTCTCTAATGGGAAGATCAGTCCTTCTTCTATCAATTTATGTTTGTTCTCCATCGATTTCAATTTATCAGGATTGAGAACTGAATAGATTTTTGAAATTCCGTCTTCCTCTATGAAGAAACTTTGCATATATGCAGGTTGATCATTATAATATCCGATCAATGTTTCCGCACCATTAACCATTCCGAAATAAAAATCCAAAGTATGTTTGAGCTTGTTACTTCCTGTCCGGATAAAGAAATGAGAAGCCCTTTCTTGCCCAATGATAGGGATCCTGGCGGCGTTTACTTTTCCTCCACCATCAGACCAAAGAACAATTTCTTCCTTTAAAAAAGGAACAAGCAGCTCTGGTTTCCCTTTGGAAGAAGCGAGTAAAAAATCTCGAAAGATCTTTTTTCTTTTTTCAGAAGGTGCATCATACTTTTTACGATCCGATTTGAGTGATTCTTTGGCTCGTTTTAAGATTTGCCTACAATTCTCCTGATTTTTTCCGACCACTTTCGAGATGGAGTCGTAACCCATCTCGAAACTTTCTCTTAATAAAAAAACTGCCCTTTCAATAGGATTCAATTTTTCTAATAAATGTAAAAATGCCAGATCTAAGGTTTCAGGATCAGGTTGTTCTTCCATAGGTTCCGGAGCCAGCGGCTCCGGTAACCAAGGACCGATATACGTTTCCCTTTTTCTTTTTGCTTTTCTTAAAGAGTCCAGGGAAAGTCTGGCTGCAACCGTAGATAAGAATGCTTTTGGAGATCTAATCTTTTCTTCTTTGGATTTTTCCCATCTCAGAAAAGTTTCCTGAACTATATCCTCGGCTTCTACCACACTCCCTGTCATCTTATAGGCGATCCCAAAGACCAAACCTTTGTTTTCTATAAATTGATCTAGTCTTTCTTGGGTGTTCATTTTTCTGCCGTCGCTAATCTTTCGTTTTGTTTAACTAAAGTTTTTTCTTTAGGCTGAGGGATCGCATAAAAATCGAAATATTTTTCGGCCTTAAAGGAGAAGACAGTGAATTTGCAAATAAGCTCTTTCACGAATGCTCCCAATCTTCCGGTCCAGAATTTTTCCTTAGGACTATCATCATAGTTTAAGAATTGGAATAGACCTTCTTTTCTTCCTAAACTTACACAACGTCCTACATATGCCAGCTCGAAAGGTTTTTCCCCGATTGCAGATTTATTTCCGATTAGGTTTGAGATCCTTTCTCCCAAATAAATCCCCATTGGAAGTGCTGTTGCACATGCCATTCTTAAATAAGAATATTCTTCACCCGGGACTTTTACGGCATCTCCTGCTCCTATAATATTGGAATATTCAGGAACCTGCATGTACTCGTTCAGATATACCTGGCCGATCTTATTTGATCCTAATCCCGAATTTTTTCCAAGATCAGAAGCTACTAATCCGGCTGAGATCACACAATAATCATGAAGGACTTGAGTTCCACTAGAAGTTTTGATCTTATCTTCTAACAGATATTCTCCTCTTTCTCCTTCTATCAGATTTACATGAAGATTTTTCATGACTTCTTTCATATAGAGAACTGCGCTTGAAGAAAAATTTTTCCCAATCTTATCTGAATCCAAAAGTGTTATTTTTGCATTTGGATAATTTTCTGCGAGTTCAGTTGCTACTTCTATCCCAGAAAGTCCTCCGCCTAATACCGTAACTCTTGAATCAGGGTGGGCGCTTAATTCTTTTCTCAATCGTTCCGAATCCTGGAAACTTGCCACTGAGAAATAATTGGTCCCTTTTGTGCCTGGATCTCCTGCTCTCATTCCTGCAGTATAACCCAGATAGTCGTATTCGAAGTAGGTCCCATCATTTAAGAGAACTTTGTTTTCCTTTGGAAATATTTTTTCTACTCTTTGGATGATAAGGCTTACCTTAGAATTCAATAAATTTCGGATCTGGAAATCTTTTCCTTTGGTTCCTGCGATTATTTGGTGGTTTCTGATCTTTTCTCTAAAGATCGGCTCTGCAGTGACTAAGGTAATTTCTACCTCTGAACTTTTGCGGGCTAATCTGTTTGCCGCAGCGATTCCTGCATAACCTCCACCTACGATCAATACCTTCTTCTTTGACATAGTTGCCTCCGGTTCTAAAGACAAGACGCGTGAGGGTTATTGCTTGTGACATTGGTTTGAATTTTCTTTGAGAAGAGGTCTCAGGTGGCTTTTGGAGCAGTCTTGATTAGGAGATTGACAGAGGCATTCTTTTGGGCATCCTGGATACCGAAGAACTATGAAGCGTATTTTTTTCCTGATCTTATTCTTGGTTTCGATCTTAGGATTAATTGTATGTAAGGAAAAAAAGCCAATCCCTGAACTGGAAGGATTTGTTGTTAAGAATGTAATTCATCCAAGTAATAACCCATTCAATCAAGAAAAGGTGGAGCTAGGTAAGACCTTATATTTCGATTCCAGACTTTCTTTCAACCAAGATGTAAGTTGCGCAAGCTGTCATAATACTGCCTCTCCTTCCGAAGGTTTTCCTCGTACTAAAATCCATAATCCTGCTCCTTCTCTTACTAACGTAGCATTGTATAAGGATGTATTTAAAGATCCGGAAGCAAGAGAGTTAGAGGATCTTGTAAAAGACAAGGTACATTCTAAACTATTATTCCAAAATGAAACAAAACTTATCCAAAGGATCTCTTCTATCCAAGGTTATAAGGAACTTTTTGAAAAGGCGTATGGAGATCCTGAAATTTCAGGAGAAAGAATTGTTTTGGCTCTTTCTACATTCCAAAGAACCATCGTAAGTAAAAATTCAAGCTTCGATAAATTTGTAATGGGGGAAGAGACTGCGCTCACTCCTGCTCAGATCCGTGGTTGGGATGTTTTCCAGAACAAGGCAAAATGTATCCAATGTCACCAAGGTCCTAACTTCTCCGATTCCGAATTGCATACAACAGGTCTTGCAGGTATCAAAGATAAAGTTAGAACTCCTACATTAAGAGATGTTACCAAAAAGAAAACTTTCATGCATAATGGGATTTTCGGATCGATTGAAGATACAGTGAACCATTTTGCAGAAGGTGGTCATTCCAAAGCGGTTCATGATCCAATGTTAAGACCTGCGGAACTTTCGGATCAGGATAAAAAGGATTTGATTGAGTTCTTAAAAGCGTTAGAAGGGGAACCAATCCAATTGGAAATCCCTTCTATTCCAAAAGCTTAATTAGATATAAATTTAATTATTAGATGGAGTAGCTTGGCGCGCGCGTTCTACTTCATTTTTGATGATCGTATCTACGATCTCATCCACATTCACTCCGAACTTTTCGAAAACAGAGTTTCTTGCTAGTTCGTAACGGATGATATCCACGTTAAAATTGATCCTTGCTTGAGCCACTTGTAACTCAGCTTGGATTAAACCATCTAAAGCAGACTTAACTAATACAGCAGTAAATCTACCTTGATTGAAACGTGCTTGGACACCTTTGTAAAACTTCTCCGCTTCTTCTTTACGAGTATTAGCGGTTTCTAAAAGTTCCTGTCCTGCAACGATTGCATAATATCTATTATCTAATTCTTCTTTGATCAGAGTTCTGAGTTCGGTCTCTTGTTTTGATAAGATATCCAGTTTGAGTTTTGCATCTCTAATATCCGTTTGGATCCCGGTATCGAATAGAGGATAAGATAAAGCAAAGTTTAAAGTTTTTTCAGGATACTTAAAGGACATCATCCCTGTATCAGGATTTACGTAGTTCGTTTGAGGATTTAAGAATGTTTGCCCTCTTGTAGAGTAACTTCCAGTAATCTTTAAGGAAGGCATATCTTCTGCATTCTTGATCTTCAGTTCTAATTCTGCGATCTGTCTTTGGCGGATTAAATTTTTAAGATCGATCCTATGATCTAACGCATATTGGTAATCTTTAGTAGGATTGATATCGTTTGGAACTTTTTCTTGAAGATCAGTGATCCCAGAAATTTTAGAACTTGGATCTACATTTAAAACTCGGATCAAATTTCTTTCTGCTTCTGATCTTGAAAGTTTTGCTCTTTCTAAACTATTCTCAGTTTGAGTGAGAGCACTATTCCATTGATTGACCTCGAAACCTTCTGAAAGACCAAGATTACGTTTTCTAACAGTCAAATCCCTGATGTTTTTGGTATTCTTTTCCAATCTGTCGAAAGTTTCTACCTGAGAATCGTAAACACTCAAACTCCAATAATCTACCAGAGTTTTTACTACAAGCTGTGCTAGAATATTGACTAGCTCATCTTTACGAATGACTGCGTTTTGTTGTAAGACTTTCTGTTTTTCTTTCTCAGTCTGCCCGAAGGAATACTTTAAAAGTTCCTGACCAAGAGTCACAGTCAATGCATCAGTGTATTGAGGAGGAGCAGCTAAATAAGAACCTACTGCACCTAGTCTTGCAGCAGCAGCCTGGGTCTCGAATGCGTCCGCGTCAAATCGTGTATGGCTGAGTTCTAAGCTAAAATAAGTCAGAGTTTGGAAGTTTTTTTGGATCCCAACGTTTATCCGATCGTTGGAGATCTTTGTTCCAGAGAGAACGTTATTATTATTCAGAGGAAGATTAGTTTTTGTTTTCGAAAAACCGCCGACCAGCGTCCATGCATATTGAGATAGATTTTTTAACTCGGCAGTATCCGCTTTCACGAATTCCATCCCAGCGTTTCTAACTGTGATATTATTCGCTAGGACATAATTGACCGCTTCTTTCAGAGTAAGCTTAAGAACTCTAGGCTTATTTTGAAGGGAAGGGTCTAACTCTTGGGCGAAGTGTGAAGCTGGAAAACCAAAAGCTCCGACAAGCAAGAGTCGCAGATAAAATTTCCTTAACGAAGGAATATTTACAGGCCTAAGCATAATGTCGTTGGTCTTCCTACGGAGCATGGTTTTTGGTTCGGAAGAATTTGCCAAATCGAAAAATCTAAAGTAAAAGTCTAGACAGCTTAAAATCGATGAAAACTCCAGATAAAAAATTGAACCGACTCGCGTCTGAAAAAAGTCCTTATCTACTCCAACATTCTACGAATCCTGTGGATTGGTTTCCTTGGTCAGAAGAAGCCTTTGCAAAGGCAAAATCCGAGAATAAAATGATCTTCTTATCCATTGGTTATGCCACCTGCCATTGGTGCCATGTGATGGAGAAGGAATCGTTTGAGAATGAAACCACTGCAGAAGTTTTAAATAGAGATTACGTTTCCATTAAGGTGGATCGGGAAGAAAGACCAGACGTGGATCGGATCTATATGGACGCGTTACATGCCATGGGGCAGCAGGGTGGCTGGCCTTTGAATATGTTCCTAACACCTGAAGGTAAGCCGATTACAGGTGGGACTTATTTTCCTCCGGTTCCTAAATATGGCCGAAAAAGTTTCACAGAAGTTTTGGGGATTTTGACCGGATTATGGAAGGATAAAAAAGAAGAATTACTCGAAGCTTCCGAAGATCTGACCAAACATCTAAAAGAATCTGAGGAAACAAAAGCTCTCTCTGCAGAAACATCCGGCTCTTCTCCAGGACCAGAAGTATTCGAGAATGGATTTTTATTATATGATCGACTTTACGATCCAGATTATGCGGGTTTCAAATCCAATTCTGTAAATAAATTTCCTCCGAGCATGGGCCTTAGCTTTTTATTACGTTATCATAAATCTACAGGCGAACCAAAAGCTCTAGAAATGGTAGAAGAGACACTTACTGCTATGAAAAAGGGTGGGATCTACGACCAGATTGGCGGGGGACTTTGTAGGTATTCCACTGATCATCATTGGCTCGTTCCTCATTTCGAAAAGATGCTCTACGATAATTCACTCTTCTTAGAGGCATTGGTAGAATGTTACCAAGCGGTGGGAGAGGAAAAATACAAAGACTATGCCTACGACGTAATCGAATACCTTCATCGTGACATGAGATTACAAGGCGGCGGGATAGCAAGTGCAGAAGACGCAGATTCAGAAGGGGAAGAGGGACTATTCTATCTTTGGACAAAAGAAGAAATAAGAGAAATCTGCGGACAAGACTCTTCTCTTTTAGATGAATTTTGGAATGTAACTGAAAAAGGAAACTTCGAAGAGAAAAATATTCTGCACGAAACATTCAGAATGAATTTCTCCAGATTACATGGTTTGGAACCTTCCGAGTTAGAAGAGATTGTTTCCAGAAACAGAAAAAAACTTTTAGAAAAACGTTCCGAACGGATCAGACCTCTTAGGGATGATAAGATCTTATTCTCTTGGAACTGTTTGTACATTAAGGCTCTAACAAAGGCTGCGATGGCATTTGGGGACGGAGATCTATTAAGAGAAGCAGAAGAAACATATAAATTTTTAGAAAAAAATCTGATCCGAGAAGACGGAAGATTGCTCAGAAGATTTAGAGAAGGAGAAGCGAGATTCCTGGCTTATAGCACTGATTATGCGGAATTTGTATTAGCTTCTTTATACTTATTCCAAGCAGGAAAAGGATTCAGATATTTAGAGAATGCGATCAGATATACTGAAGAAGCGATCCGACTTTTCAGAAGTCCATCAGGTGTGTTTTTCGATTCAGGAAGCGATGGAGAGACATTACTCAGAAGAACGGTAGATGGTTATGATGGAGTGGAACCTTCTGCAAATAGCTCTTTTGCGACGGCTTTTGTTTTACTTTCAAAATTAGGTGTAGTAGATTCAGAAAAATATCTGCAATATGCGGATTCTATCTTCTCCTATTTCAAACCTGATATGGAAACCTATCCAATGAATTATCCATATATGCTTTCTGCATTATGGCTTAGAAAATCTCCAGGAAGAGAACTCGCAGTGGTATATTCTTCCCAAGAAGAATTATTACCTATTTGGAAAGGAGTAGGCTCCTTATTTTTGCCGGAGACAGTTTTTGTTTGGGCTAATGATAAAGAAGCAGAAGAGAATGGTGAAAAATTCCTACTTCTAAAAAACAGAAATTCAGGAGGGGGAGTGAAAGCATACGTTTGCGTAGGATTTCACTGCGAACTTCCTGTATCAGATTGGTCTAGCTTGAGAGCAAGATTGGTAGAAGATTAAGAGAGTTCAATTCTCTCTGCGTCTCTCCAGAGTCTGTCCAGATTATAATATTCTCTTTTTTCAGGGGTCATGATATGGACTATAAATTCGCCATAGTCCAGCAAGGTCCAACCTGAAGAAGAGGATGTTCCTGTTTTATCAGTTTCCTTATGAGGTAGTTTAAAACTTTTTAATGCTTTTTTGATCTCTCTTGCTACTGCATTTGCTTGTACAGCAGAATTTACAGTACAGATCAGAAAGAAACTTAAGTATGAATGCACAGATTCCAGGTTTAAAACCGCAATCTCTTCGCATTTTTTATCCTGCATGATCTTATGGATAGTTTTCAGGATTTCCATTGTGTTTTCCGGGGTATTTTTAGGAGAAGGACTCATATTTATTTTTTAGGCTCTATATCGGATCCTAAGAGCACGGTAGAGTCCAGTCCTAGATCCTTTCTTAATACATGATATACTTTTGTTTTTTCTAATATGGAGGAAATTTTATCCGCCACTGCAGTATTCCCAGAACGATCTAATATGATCGTTTTTTTGATATCTTTGGTCCAGGCGTTATCAACGGAAAGGACCTTGATCCTTTTGTCAGCCAATGTGGTCCTTACATCTTTTGCAAGACCAGCAACTTCAGTTCCGTTTAGCACTTCTGTTCTTGCATATTCTCCATCTGTGAAAATTTCAGCAGATACATCTTTATGAAATTTTCGGATGGCAACCGATGCTCTGGCAGGATCTGCAGTTAAGAATAAACGTCTTGTTTTTGGATCTAATGCAGGCTCTCCAGGAAGTTCTGTAATTCCAAATGCGAGTCTATGAGAAGTAGCAAATTTTAGAAGAGTGTAAAAATCTTCTTTGGAAAAATCAGAATCTACTAAACTGAAAACCATCTCTGACCAAAATGAATTTAGTAATTCTTTGTTTTCGTATAAAGTTTCGTAAATAGACAAAACTGCACTTTCTTGCCTGCTGATACGATCCAGATAATCCAAGGTTTCCTTCTTATCCATATAAGAAACGTAATCATACGCATCTTCTCCAGAATAAGAATACAAACCAGGTTCTCTTACATAAGAAGGAGAAATTCTGTTAGTACGATTATCAGTGTATAAATTCACTCCACCTAAGATATCTACTATCTTAATAAAGGCGGAAGCATTTATCTTTACTGTATAATTTGGCTTAGAACCTAAAATATCTTGGACAGCATCTTTTACTGCAGAAGTAGCCTTGGATTTAATTTGTTCTAAACTATCTTCCGGATCTTCGAACGTAGTGATCGGATGAAAGAAGAATAATCCGACTCTTTCTTGAGAAGGGAAGATAGTCGCTAAAAATCCAAATTCATATACATCGTCGTTTCCTACAGCATGGAAAAGTATATGGATCGGTTTACCTGAACTGATCTTTTCGTCCAGGCCTGTTCTTCTGAAATTGCGGAATAGGAAAAATAATAACGCCAAAAATAGAAAGCCTGCAGCGATCCATAATGGAATAAGATTAAAAGGTCGAATCGGTTTGTTAGGACTCAAATCAAAGCCTCGGATTCCATTCAGAAAGAAAAATTAACCCTGTCAATTGGTTAATTTTCCCAAGGCGAAATGATACATGGCGATCGTCCTTTTATGGATTTCTCTTTTATGATCCAAAAGGTCCTGCATGGTATGGACTGCCTTATTCAAAACGGCAGAGTACAGATTTTCCTTGGCATTGTTTCTCCATTCCGAATATTCTGTTTGTCTTTCCGCAAATTCTGAACCCAAAAAGTCAGCCGCATATAATATATAATCCAAAAGATTCAAGTCATCTCCACCAAGTGTATGGTGTTTCACTGCATCTAAAACGGATCTTGTTTTTAAGCCATATTCTGTTTCCAAATAATAAGCAGCGGATCGGGAATGCCAGGCAGCTTCCGGAAGTTTAGAAGATTCTGAATCTCCTAATTTTGCAAAAAGTTCCAAATGGAATTCTTTGGTTTTTTGTTTGGTGATATCGTGAACTACGCCGGCTAAATAAGCTTCTTTGCTTTCATTTGGAGAATGAATATTTGCGAGTTCTTCTGCGATCTCGGCTACTCTAAGGCTATGTTCCCAACGGGTTTTAGTGATCTCATTTGGAACAATATCTTTAAAATATTTTATCTGTTCAGGGGTAGTGGTCGGAAGCATCTGTAAGTATGATTGGTCGTCTAAATGTAAGATCTATTCTTAAGTATGATATCCCACACTTCATCCGACAATGCAATCGGTTTCCTATGATCCAAAATACATTTGGGAAGTTCTTCTCTCAAATCAACAGAAGCAGCTTCTATGATCCGATTTTGTAAAAATACGATCTTATTTTGGGATTTTTGCAGGTTTTCATTCAGGGGAATAGATTCTGAGAACCTTCTGAACACCAAAAGAGAATGCAGTTTATCTAAGATATTCTCCCAATTTTTCCATTTATGGAATTCCGAATAATTATCTTCTCCGATTAGAAGTGCGAGTTTTGCATCTGGTTTTATATTCAAAAGTTCTAAAATAGTTTCTTCAGTGAAACTGGGAGTTTCTCTTTTGATTTCCCAGTCCCAAACTTTTGTATTTGGAAAATTTTTAAACTGAGCCTGAACAAGATCTAAGATCAGTTTCGGAGGAGTTTTTTTATTCTGTTTCCAGGGAGATGTATGATTCGGAACGATCAGAAGTTCTTGGGCTTTTGGAAAATTCTCCCAAAAACTGGATGCCACTTCTGCATGGCCTAGATGAGGAGGATCAAAACTCCCGCCAAAAACTCCGACCAAACCGGAAGAGCTCATGAAAAAAAGAAGGTCCCTTATCCTCGGACCTGTCCTTCTCCTTCCGCGTATGTTGTAGTAGTTGTAAGATGTACAAGACCCATCGGACCTCTTACATGTAATTTACCTGTTGAAATTCCAACTTCTGCTCCGAGTCCGAATTCTCCTCCATCATGAAAACGAGTGGAGATATTCACAAAGATCGCAGCTGAATCTAAGGAGCGACTGAAAAAATTCGCTGCACTTACATCCTCGGTCACAATTGCTTCTGTATGACCAGAACTAGTTGCCTCAATGAATTCGATTGCTTCTTCTATCTTATCTACTGTTTTGACTGAAAGTCTTAGATCTAAAAACTCTTCTAGGTAATCTTCTTCCTTAACAGGTTGGCCTTGAGGGAAAATTGCAAGAGATCTTGGATCTAAAAGGAGTTGTACACCTTTGGATGCGAGTCCTTCTAATAATTCTTTAGTATAAGGATATTCAGAATGTATAATTAAGTTTTCTGCGGCGTTACAAACTCCAGGTCTTTGTACCTTGGAATTGATTGCGATCGGTAAAACTTTTTTAGGATCTGCCGATCTATCTATATAAAGATTCACCACTCCTTTATCATGTTTCACCACAGGGATAAGAGAATTTTCAGAAACGAAGCGGATGAGACCTTCTCCGCCCCTTGGAACAACAATATCAATATAAGAAGTTTGTTTTAGGAAAGGGATCATATATTCTCTTTCCGTTCTATCTACGAAGGTGACTGCATTTGGAGGCAGACCTTCCTCTCTTAGACAATCTTGGAAAATTTTAGCGAGTATCGTGTTGGAATGAATTGCTTCAGAACCACCACGCAAAATACATGCGTTCCCTGATTTGAAAGACAAAGCTCCCACATCAATAGTAACATTCGGTCTGGATTCGTAAATCACCATGACCACACCCAATGGAACTCTTTTCGTATTTAAGCGCACTCCGTTTGGAAGAGTAGTTCCTCTTACAGTTTCTCCCACTGGATCAGGAAGAGCTTTGATCTCTAAAACTGCATTAGATAAACTTTGGATCCTTTTTTCATCCAAGGTCAATCTGTCCAAAAGCGCGGAGGATAATCCTTTTGATTTTCCTGCTTCTAGATCTTTTGCATTCTCTTTTAAAATTTCGGATTTTCTGGAAACTAACGCAGAGGCAAGTTTTTCTAAAACCTTATTCTTTTTGGAAGTATCGATCGATCGAATTTGTCTATAAGCATCTTTCGCGGATTTACAAAGTTCGTCTACGTAGATGGATTCTGCGGATCTTTGGATCATTCCTGACCTCCGTTACGTTTGGCTCGGAGAATGGATTTAATTTCCTCCTCCGTAAAGTTTTTCTTCTTACCGTTAGAGACAACCAATGTCCCGAGTGTATTCTTTTCTATAAACTCACGCACGCAATTTTTAAGATTACCATCTATGATCCCGCAAGGAATTCCTGCCTCGCTGGAGATAGAAGCCGCCTTGAGTTTTGTATACATTCCTCCGGTGCCTGGGCCGCTTGGGCCTCCCGCTTGGGAAAGTTCGGATTTTCCTACTTCTTCCAAGAATGGGATCAGTTTTCCATCTTTTAGAAAACCTTCTACACCTGTGAGAATGATCAGAAGATCTGCTTCTACGATTAGACTTACGATAGCGGAAAGAACGTCGTTATCGCCGAATTTTACTTCTTCCGTGGCGACTGAGTCGTTCTCATTTACGATTGGCAGAATGCCCCAATCTAAAAGTTGTCGGAAGGTATTTTTCAGATTTTTAAATCCTTCCGGATTCTCCATATCTAAAACACCGAAAAGTATCTGAGCGATCGGAAGATTTACCTTAGAAAAAAAACTATCGTATAAGTTCACTAAGCGGTTTTGGCCCATTGCAGCCAGAGCTTGCTTTTCGGGGAGAGATTCTCCTGCTTCTGCCGGGTTGGAAAGTGTGGATAAAAGTTTTCTTCCTCTTGCGATTGCTCCAGAGGAAACTAAGATCACTTGTTTTCCAAGATCTCTTAGATGTCGTATGTCCGAAACCAGACTGAAAAGGAAATCATTCACTTCCTCTTCTGAGCCTGAAAGTCTTGCGGAACCTATCTTAATTACTATTTTATTGGATGTTTTGATTCTCTCGTTCAGATCATTTCTGTTCATCTGAATTTTCCCGGTGTTCTTCTTCGTTAAAATGTAATTCTTCCAATTCTTTTTGGAAGAAGGTGGAATCCATTACGGAAAGTAATTCTTCTAAATTGAGTTCTTCTTGTGCGGAGATTGGGATCACCCTTCCCAAAGAAGAAACAGATTTGAGTAATTCTTCCGTAAAACTCTGGTCTTCCCAGATATCTATTTTATTTAAAACAATCAAATGGGGTCGGTTTAGAAGTTCCGGATTATAAGATCTCAATTCTGACTGAAGCATTTTGAAATCTTCTATAATATCCAATGCAGCTGCATCAAAAACGTATAATATACCTTTTACTCTTTCTATATGTCTTAAAAAGGAAAGTCCTAGGCCCACACCTTTACTTGCTCCTTCTATAATCCCAGGAATATCCGCCATAGTATAACGGTAGATATCTCCCTTTCTTTTAACCACTCCTAGGTTGGGTGCAAGAGTAGTGAATGCGTATCCTGCGATCTTAGGGTGGGCTTCCGTAATTTTAGAAAGTAGGGTAGACTTACCTGCATTAGGAAGTCCTACAATCCCAACATCTGCCAAAAGTTTTAGACTGAGTCGTAGATGTTTATATTCTCCATCTTCTCCAGGTTGAGAAAATTTAGGAGTTTGGTGGGTAGAAGATTTGAAATGGGTATTCCCTTTTCCCCCTCTTCCCCCTTTGACAACTTGGAATTCTCCGTCGTCTTTTACAAAATCGTAAAGTAGTTCTCCACTTTCTTCGTCGAAAACTTGGGTTCCGAGTGGAACAAAAAGGATTAGATCTTCTCCTTTTTTACCGGATCTTTCGTTGCCTTCTCCAGGAAATCCGTCCTGAGCTCTAAATCTTCTTTTAGTAAGATAACGATCTAGGGTAACCATGGAAAGGTTAGCGCGCATGATAATATTGCCGCCAATTCCTCCGTCACCACCATCAGGTCCTCCGAATTCTACATACTTCTCTCTTCTGAAATGCATAGATCCGGCTCCACCATGCCCGGCGGTAACTTCGATCAATACTTCATCTAAAAACTTTTCCATGTGAATCAGAGGCCTAAAAATAAAAAAAGAAAGGCTCGAGGAAAAAATCCCCGGAAGGCCTTTCTTTTTCCACGCACTAAATCTGAGATCTAATGCTTATTTCGGGTAAACGGAAACTTGCATTTTAGTTTTGGAAACTTGTTCAAATTTAACGTGACCTTCGACGAGAGAGTAAAGTGTATGATCTTTACCTACACCTACGTTTCTTCCAGCGTTCAGTTTAGTTCCTCTTTGACGAACAAGAATATTGCCCGCTAAAACCAACTCTCCTCCGAAACGTTTTACACCAAGACGTTTGGATTGGGAATCACGTCCGTTTTTGGATGAACCGCCACCTTTCTTATGTGCCATGTTTATTCTCCTATGAGTTCAATTTCTGAAGGATATTGTTCCTTCAAGTTGACCAATCCACTTTTCACGAGATCGAAACTCGTAAGAACAATTGGATCAGTCTTTTTTCCGGAGACGATCTTGAAGTCCAAGAGTCCGTCTCCGATCACCGCTTCTTCTGCCAAACCCTCTTTGCTTAAATGCAAGTAAAGAGTTTGGATGAGTACTCCGACAGCGGCACAGAGAAGATTTTGTCCTTTGGATCCGTGCATCTTAGAAGCGTGCCCGGAAGATTCCAAACCTAGGATTTCTTCTCCTTTTCGGAGTATCTTAATCCGGATCAAACTGCCGAAAGAGAAACTACCTTAACTTTTTGCAGTTGTTGTCTATGTCCCCAGGTTCTCTGAGAGTTTTTACGTTTTTTGTAAACGTATCCTCTTACTTTTTCTCCCTTTACGTCTTCCAATACTTTCAGGGAGACTTTAGCGGATTTGAGTTCCGGAGATCCGATATGGACCTTATTATTTTCAGCGAATAGTAGAACCTTAGCATCGAAGGTATCACCAGCATTTTTACCGGTTTTTTCAGTCAGGAATTCAAGATCCTGAGTGACTTTGAATTGTCGGTTGCCGACAGAGATGATCGCGAACATGATTACTGGCCTAGTTTTCTCGAGTTTTGACCAGTTTTGACTGGTCCGAGCCGGTGTCAAGGGTTTTGGGGTACGATTTGCAAGGAAGAAGATTGGCTTTCACTAAAGGACTTCCGTTATTCGGGTTTTAAATCTTGCTTAGATTTCTGGGACTCCGATCTAATAGTCTATACTATTATGAGATATCTTATCGCTAAGAAAAAAGATTTGGGAGACGGTTTTTTTGTAAGAAGGGTACTTCCACAGATCGAATCCAGAAATGTGGGACCTTTCGTTTTTCTGGATCATATGGGTCCACTTCCCATTAAGACAGGTGCCGAAATTGTAGTTCGTCCTCATCCTCATATAGGTCTTGCAACAGTTACTTATCTGTATGACGGAGTGATCACTCACAGGGATAGCATAGGAAAGGTAGAAGATATTCGCCCCTTCGAAGTCAACTGGATGACTGCTGGTTCCGGAATCGTACATAGCGAAAGATCTAAATTAGATCCTGAATTTAATATTTTAGAAGGTATCCAAACCTGGGTGGCATTGCCCAAAGAATTCGAAGAGACTTCTCCTGAATTTTTCCATCATGGAAGAGAAGAATTGCCGACAGTCAGCGGCGGAGGCTGGGAACTCAGGCTGATCGCAGGTTCCTTCATGGGAGAAGTTTCCCCTGTTAAAGTATATTCTCCCTTATTCTATGCTGACCTAGAAGTTGAGGCTGGCGCAGAAGTAGAACTTCCGGTTCCAGCTGAACAAGAAGCAGGCATTTATGTTGCCAGAGGTAAGGCCGACGCAGAAGGAAAGATCGTTTCTATAGGAGATATGGCTATCTATCCAAAAGGTGGGGCAGTAAAATTTAGAGCAGAAGAAACTTCCAGGATTGTGCTCTTAGGCGGTGTCCCACTTTCTACTCCAAGGCATATGTATTGGAACTTTGTATCCAGTTCTTTGGAAAGAATTGAACAAGCAAAAGTGGATTGGAAAGAAGATCGATTTGCTCATGTGCCAGGGGAGACTGAAAGGATCCCATTGCCTGAACATTAAGAATAGCCGGATCGTTTAAAACCGGTTATTAATAGCGATTTAGCGCGTTCTTTTTAATCTCTTTGAAAAGAATTTCCTAAAATTCCACCTTGTCACCCTGGCCCTTACGTAAATTTTGGTCATAGCATGGAAATCCGCAATATCGCCATTATCGCACACGTTGACCACGGTAAAACAACCCTTCTAGACGGTATTTTACGCCAAACAGGCGCAGTTACTGCAAAAGAAGACGGTGAAAGAATCATGGATAGTAATGATCTCGAAAAAGAAAAAGGGATCACGATAAAGGCCAAAAACACCGCAGTTGTTTATAAAGGCACACGTATTAACGTGGTAGATACCCCAGGTCACGCAGACTTCGGAGGAGAGGTGGAGCGAGTTCTTTCCACAGCGGATTCCTGTCTTCTTCTTGTAGACGCATTCGACGGACCTATGCCTCAAACAAGATTCGTACTTGGAAAGTCCTTACAATTAGGACATAGACCTATCTTAGTTATCAATAAGATCGATAGAGATGGAGCTCGTCCTGACGCTGTAGTCGATATGGTTTTCGACTTGTTCAGTGATTTGGGAGCAACAAACGAACAATTGGATTTTCCAATTGTATATGCTTCTGCAAAACAAGGTTGGGCAGTTAGCAAATTAGAAGATGCTCCTAGCACAAATTTGGACGCATTACTTGATACTGTACTTTCTCATGTTCCTCCTGTAAAAGCGAATATAGAGGCTCCTCTGCAATTCCAAGTTACTTCTTTGGATTATAATGATTACGTTGGTCGTATTGCGATCGGTAAGATCTATAACGGAAAACTGCAAAGAGGAATGAGTGTAGTTCAACTTTCCCCTAAAGCAAACGGCAGGGACGAGACCCAAGTTTTAAAGATTACTAAACTTTATAATTTCGAAGGACTCAAAAGAAACGAGATCGAAGAAGCAGAAGCAGGAGATATCGTTTCCATCGCTGGGCTACCTGATGTATTTATCGGAGATACAGTTTGTGAACCCGGAAAGCCGGCGCCAATGCCTGCGATCGAGGTAGAAGAGCCTACCGTATCCATGTATTTTATGGTAAACAATTCTCCTTTTGCGAGTAAGGAAGGTAAGTTCGTAACTACCCGAAATATCCGCGAACGTCTAGACAGAGAATTAGAAACAAACGTAGCAATGCGTTTGGAAGAAACTGAAGATAAAGACCGTTTCAAGGTTTTAGGTCGTGGTGAATTACATCTTTCCGTACTCATCGAAACAATGAGAAGAGAAGGTTTCGAGCTGCAAGTTTCCCGTCCTGAGGTAATCATCAAGAAGGGAGAAAACGGAGAAAAACTGGAGCCGTACGAATATCTCGTAATGGATCTACCAGACCAATTCACCGGAAGTATTATTTCAGAGTTAAACCGTAGAAAGGGAGAGCTTCAATTGATGGATGCTCATCCGTCCGGAATGACCAGAGTGGAATTCGTAATTCCTACAAGAGGTATCATCGGATTCAGAGGTTACTTCGTAACTGAGACTAAGGGAGAAGGAGTTGCATCCAGCCGATTCCTTAGATTCGATGCCTATAAGGGAGAAATTCCTGGAAGAAAGAATGGCGCATTGATCTCCATGGACTCCGGAGAAACGACAGGTTACGCTCTATGGAAAATCCAGGAAAGGGGAGAGTTACTAATCGATCCTCAAACTGCTGTATATCCAGGAATGATCATTGGTATCCACTCCAGAGACAACGACCTGGAAGTGAACCCTGTAAAAGAGAAAAAGCTTACGAACGTAAGATCTTCTGGAGCGGATGAGGCCATCAGACTTGTTCCTCCTCGTAAGTTCAGCTTAGAGCAGAATATTGAATTCTTAGACGATGACGAACTTCTGGAAGTAACTCCTCAGAGTATGCGTCTTCGTAAAAGACATTTGGATGCAAACGCAAGAAAGCGCGCTGCCAAATAATCAATTTCGAAAAGTTATCTAAAGAAGAAGGCTCGCTTTTGCGGGCCTTTTTTTGTGTCCTTCAATATGATTCAAAGGGATTTATAATCTGATAATCATTTGGTCTCGGATATTCAATATGAATGACTTTTGTCGGAATAGGGTTGTAATAGCCTTCTTAATAATTCCTTTGATTAACTGCTTTGGGTTAATGTTTTCTTCTACAAGGGACAGCTACGTAGAACGTCGATTCGGGGCCGAGGACATAAATTATTATCAAAAATCTTTGGCTACTTATCCGCCTTTAAGGATTGAGAATAAGGGCACGTGTGCTTTGCATTACCATAAAGGATATTCTAATAATAAGAATGGGCTTATTTTCGGTCCCATTCCGATCTCTTGGTCTTCCATTTCGACACGAGAATCGGTTGTTTTTCTAAAAAGCGAAATCCCAGTCATGGAACTTTCAAATCGTTCTGCAAATTGCGACTATGGTTGTTTTTGTAGTTTAAAACTCTCCCTTTGGAGTAGTGGCGGTTGTTCGTGCTCTTGGGGATGCTCTGATACTATTTCCCTTTCTGAGAAGATTGAAAATATGTGTTCTAAATAACTATCTCTCCTTCTTGTATCGATCGTTACAGAATTTTCATTACACCAAATGGTATAAAACATATTATAATTTTAGAATATTCCCCTCTTTTATTTTTGATTGAACGATCGATTTAAGATTATTTTTTCCTGTACACTTATAATTCTCTTATTTTCTCAATTGACAATTTAACACTGTTCTATAATCAACTTTCTGAGCTTGCGTTCATATATAACGAACAAGAGTTCAAATAGCGAACGTTCGAAATTAAATATTTAAATCGATTGTTTGTTATATATAAAAAGAACTCCTTCCAAAAGAGGCGAAGCCAGGGAAGAGAGATCCGTAGAGAGAATAGTTTAAAAGAAGAGGGTTAAGGAGAATGTTAAAAAGAGCAAAGTTAATGGTAGCTGGGGTTCTATTCCTAGCAGCGGGAGCAGTGAGCGCGTCTGGGGGAGGATCTTCAAGTAAGCCTCTTGCAGGAGCTTATCCAATCGTATTGACTCATGGTATTTTCGGTTGGGGTAAATCTACTGGTATTGTTGATTATTGGGGCGGAAACGCAGCTTATCTTCAATCTCAAGGAGCCACTGTTCTTACTCCTACTGTAACTGCTACAAACTCTTCTGCAGCAAGAGCAGCTCAGTTAAAAACAGCAATCCAAACTGCAATGGCAGCAAATAACTACACTGGAAAAGTTCATATCCTTGGACATTCTCAAGGTGGATTGGACGCTCGTTATCTTGTTTCAAATCTTAGTTTTGCAAGTAAAGTAGCAACTCTTACCACAATCAACACTCCTCACAGAGGAAGCCCTGTTGCGAGCGTGATAGAAGCTGTGATCCCTAATTGGGCACTTCCTTATGTAGGAACTGTTGTAAATGCTTTGGTAGGAGTTGTTTACGGACAATCCAGCCAAAACGCAGTTGCTGCACTAAAACTTCTTACTGTAAGCGGAGCTGTTACTTTTAACGCAAGCGTTCCGAACGCTTCTGGAGTTAAGTATTTCTCATACGGATCTTATATGATCGGGAATGATCTTATCCAGCACCCTGCAATGGGACTTCTTGCACCAATCTGTTCCATCGGAGCACCATTCTATGGAATGAGCGTATGGAATGACGGTGTGGTTCCTGACGATTCTCAAAGATGGGGAACTTGGAAAGGTGGACCTTCTTACGGAGTTCTTACCACAGGTGTTGACCACTTAGAAGCAACGAATGCATTATACCTTGGACAAACTTGGTATGATACTAATGCTTATTACTTAAAAATGGCTTCCAACGCAAAAAGTAATCAATAAGAAGCCAGTTTCGATCTCGTAAAATAGGATGCGCCTCCATTTGGAGGCGTTTTTTTTATTCCCAATTTAGTAAGTATACTTATTAAATTGCTTGCATAATATGTGCACTTATTATATAAGAGTTCCAGATAGTAAGTATGCTTACTATCTGGAGGAATAGGATGTGGAAGTATGAGTACAATACAACTGTAAAAGGAATAGATGCGAAATCACTTTGGGAGGCCAGATCGGATGTTTCCAATTGGTCCAAATGGGATTCTGATATCGAATGGACTAAAATAGAAGGAGAAGTTTCCGTAGGTAAAGAATTCGTCCTGAAGCCTAAGGGAGGATTTGCATGTAAGGTCCTGATCACGGAATCGGAGAAACCATTCGTATTCGGGGACGTGACCAGTCTTCCTGGAGCCAAAATGAAATTTATACATTTTTTTAAGCCCAGTAAAGAAGGAACAGAGATCAAGGTAGAGCTAAGTATCTCCGGACCATTAGGATTTCTCTGGAAAAAGATCTTGGGAGAAGAGCAGGCAAAAGGAATGGAAGAAGAGATCCGCAGATTTTCTGAACTGGTCAGGGAAGGGATCTCGAGGTCTTAAATTTTAAAGGGATGGGTTTGAGTGTCCAAGGAAAAAGTATTTAGATACGATAAATCCGACGATAGTCCTGGATTTTTATTATGGCAGGTCACGAATCTTTGGCAAAGGGAGATCCGAAAGGTTTTAGAACCTTTGGATCTAACCCATGCCCAATTTGTTCTTTTAGCAGTTACACATTGGTTGGAACTCCACGAAGAAGAGACTACTCAGATCAAAATTGCAGATAGAGCTAAAACGGATCCAATGACTACTTCTACCGTACTTAGAACTCTTGAATCTAAAAAGTTAGTGAAACGTATCTCTCATCAAACTGATACTCGCGCAAAATTAGTGAAGACTACTTCTGAAGGGCAGAAGGTTCTAAAGCAAGCAGTCAAAGTGGTAGAAGATTTTGATGAGGATTTCTTTTCTATTTTGGGCGGGAAAAGAAAGGATATGGTTAGCGGACTCCAGATACTTTCCCGGAAATAATCTGGAAAAGTATCTTATGAGTTTTTCTAAAATGTATAGGATCTTGAAACTTGCGGGTTTAACTTAGTCTTTGTTCTTAAGTTTTTCAAGTTCCCGAATTAGTTCGTCTTTAGAAACATTAGGATCTTGTTTTAGTCTTCTGATCAACTCTTCAGTGCTTTCTTTTTGAGAGAATGCCTTAATATCTACAATCCCATCTAAAATCACAGAAGAGAAGTTTTGGATCTTGGGAGGAGCAATCCCTGGCTTTGTTTTATTCAATTCTACGACGGCTAAATGTTCGAATGATTCTTGGACCTGGCCTGGGAATTCAGCAATCCTGATTGGAGTTCCTACTGCAAGAGAATCTGTTGTAGAAAATAAGGCGATGAAGTTTTGTTTTCCTTCTGTCTGAGGAAATGCCTCTGCATCCAAAGGAAATAATACTACTCCTGCTATTTCATTATCTATGGTTTTCTTAAATTTTCCTAGATTGATGGAGATCCTTCCTAAGAGTGGATTGCCTATCCTTTTATAAACATCTCCGTTTGAAAATACGATGGAGTTTTTGTCCTGGGAAAGTTCTGCAGATCTTCCGGTCCCTTCTCCTATTAATTTATTAAAATCTTTTACCTTCATAAAAGGCCCAAAAGAACGGACTGCCCAGCTTTTAGGATCTTCTGTATTGGTGCCGTTATAATTACGATGGAATTCTTTACCATTCGTTTCAAAGAATAAAAGTTCCCTATCGCTAGTCTGAAGTTTTCCTGATTTAACTCTTAGCTCTTCTCTGTTTTCGCTCAAGCTAAATTGGAGTCTTGTCAATATCTGATGATTGAATTCCATCTCTCCTTTTGCGGTACGTCGGATCCAAAGAGTTTGTATTTTGATTTTTCCTTTTTCAAACCATTCTTTGGATCTTTCATTCACATAAAATCCTGCCAGTTCCGGGATTGCAGGAGTGGGTTTACCTCTTAAACTATCTCCGCAGTTTATGAGGATACTAAACAGGGTTAAGAGAATTACAGATATTTTGAAACGGTTTCGAAACATTTGAATTACGTTAGTTTTCTACTGAAAAGGGTAAAGAAAAAAAAGGAAATTCATATTATCTTGACAAAGTTGTCGTTTTCATAGATCAATGAGCGGATAAAAACGATGGATCCTGAGCCGACAGCTTTCCGATTTCAATATTTACTTTCTATAATTTTCTGTATCTTCTTAGTTTCTTGCTCATCTGCGGATGCACCAGTCGCTCAAAAAGGGGTCTTAGATTTAACCCATTGGGATTATAGATCCAACCCCACATTCAATTTGCAGGGAGATTGGTCTTTTTTTCCGAATACTTTTCAGCCTGATCTTAATTCCGAAAAATCTCTTGAATTTCGTAAAATTCCTGGAGTTTGGCCAGGAACAGGTTACGCACTTCTCAAATTAAAAATACTCCTTCCGGAAAAACATGGGCGTTTGGCGATCTATTCTAAGCACCAGGCAACTGCTTTTGAAATTTTGATAAATGGCGTTTCAGCAGGTAGTTCAGGAGAGCCTGGAACTTCTTTTGAAACAAGCGCTCCCGATAATAGGCCAGTTTATTATGAATGGGACGAATCCACTAAGGAAGTAGATATTAGTTTCAAAATTTCTAATTTTCATCATAGGCTTACTGGCTTGTGGTTTGATATACGATTTGGGGATGCGGTCGCGCTTTATAAAGAAACCCTAATGCTTAGGGATTGGGATCTTTTTCTGTCTGGACTTTTTTTCATGTCCACCATCTACCATCTTGGACTTTTCTTCTTGAGAAGACAGGATCGTACTCCTCTTATATTTGCATTATTCTGTTTTTGTTTATTCCTGCGTATATTTGTGACTGAGGAAAAATTGATCCAATTCTATTTCCCTTGGGCAGATTATCCACTTTCCATGAACTTGGAATATCTAACTATGTATGCGGCCTTACCTCTGGGGCTTCATTTTTTGAGGCATTCCTTTCCTGCATATTTCCCTCGGAAATGGATGTTATTATTCTATCTGATTTCATTTACATTTTCTTTAAGTACAATTTTTCCTTTTCCAATCCCTTCTAAGCCTGTTCCATATTTTCAATTTATATTTTTAGGAGGTGTGGCATTTGCAATTGTGGTACTTTTTAGGGCAATCATTCACAAAGAACAATATTCTCTTTCGATAGGATTTGCCATTTTTGCTCTGATAATTGCAGGAATTTTTGATATGCTTGCTGCCAGACAGATCATATTCGCAAGGTTTATTATTCCTATAGGATTGTTTGTCGCCATTCTCACTCAAACATTCATTTTATCTTCTAGATACAGAGACCTATATAGCGAGAAGGAAAAACTTTCGGATCGCCTGCAACGTTTGAACGAGACCTACAGTAGATTTGTTCCTATTAGCTTTTTAGAATTTTTAGGAAAAGGAAAGCTGGAGGATATGCGACCTGGTGACCAGATCAAAAAGGAAATGACCATCCTGTTTGCGGATATCAGATCTTTTACTGAAATTTCTGAAAGTCTGGATTCCAAAGAAAGTTTCGAATTATTAAATTCTTATATTTCAGAGATGGAACCTCTTATCCATTCTAACCACGGCTTTGTGGATAAGTATTTTGGAGACGCGATCATGGCTCTCTTTCCTGAAAGTTCAGATGACGCAGTGAATGCAGCTATTTCCATGCAAAATCGTATTTTGGATTATAACCAAAGAAGAATGGACCAAGGAAATCGTGCGATCGGAGTTGGGATCGGGATACATACTGGTTCTTTGATGATGGGTCTTGTTGGTTCAGGAGATCGTATGGAAAGTACTGTGATCTCTGATGCAGTCCATCTTGCTTCTAAATTGGAAGCTTTGAATAAATATTATGGTTCTAGTATATTGATTAGTGAAGATACTTATTCTAAATTAAAATCTCCAGAAAACTTTTTACTTCGTAAATTGGATAAACTTAAGTTTAGAGGAAAAACGGAACATAGGGCGATCTATGAGTTGGGAGATCATTTAACTAAAACAGAAAAAGAGGCCTTCCAAAAATCCAAAAGTAATTTTGAAAGGGGAGTGGAACTGTTTTATTTCGGAAAATATTTGGATTCGGGAGAATCTTTCAGAGAGGCATTGAGGATCTATTCCGGAGACAGGGCCGCGAACTTATATTTAAAACGTTGCACGGAACAAATTTATTCTTCCGCAGTAAAAGTACAGCCCGGTCCGGATCTAGCTTAAATTTTTAGATCATTCTCCATTTAAGAATAAAGTTTCTTCTGCATCTTCCCCAGAATCTTCGGAACTGGAATCTAAGGACTTACGGACTTTCGCTCCTAGTTTGCGAATATTCTCCGCTCTTCCTAAAAGATTTCCTCTACCAGATTTTAATTTTCCGAGCACAGCATCATAATTATCTTTAGATTTATCTAAAGATTTTCCTAATACTTCCAAAGCGGTGACAATTTCTACGATCTTGTCGTACATCTTACCAGACTCTTCTGCGATCTGTTCAGAGTTTTTGTTTTGTTTTTCCTTTCTCCAAAGATTGGCCACCATCTTTAAGGAAACCATCAATGTAGAAGGAGTAACTATCAGAATATTTTTTGCGTAGGCATCTTCTAAAAATTTAGGATCTGTACGAACTGCTTCATAATAAGAAGGTTCCACTGGAAGGAACATCAACACAAAGTCTAATGATTCTATTCCATAGAGCGACTGATAATTTTTCTTATATAATCCAGAGACATGGTCGTATAAACTTTTGAGATGTCTTTGTAGTGCTGCCTTTTTTATATCTTCTGATTCTGCAGAAGCATATTCTACGTAAGCAGTTAAGGAAACTTTTGAGTCTATGACGATTGATTTTCCTGAAGGAAGTTTGACTACTATATCCGGCCTTAATCTTCCGTCTTCCGTTTGTACGGATTCTTGTGAGGTATATTCTCTTCCTTTGACTAGACCGCTATTTTGAAGAATATTTTCTAAAATACCTTCTCCCCAATCTCCTTGGGTTTTAGAATTCCCTTTCAGAGCAGAGGCTAGACTTTTAGCATCTTCAGAAAGTGTTTTATTCATTTCTAATAGATTATTGATCTGAGCCTTTAAGTTTGCTGTATCATCCTTATGCTCTTTATGAGAAAGTTCTACTTTAACTCCGAACTTTTCTATTTCTTCCTTAAAAGGACGAAGTAGATCATTCATTTTTTCATGAGTTTGTTGGTTAAATTTTTGTGAATTGTCCAGCAGTGCCTGATTGGCTGCATGTTTGAACTTTTCGTCCAACTTGGACATTAATTCTTCGAATTCTTTTTTTTGGTTCTCTAATCTTTCTTTCAAAAGATCAGATTCCTTTTTCATGGCTTGGTAATAGCCGATCGCTTTTTCTGTTTTTTCAGAATTCTCTTTGAACTCTTTTTCTAACTGAAGGATCCTTTCCTTGGATCTTTGTTCAGAAGTGAGAAGGCCCGCTCTTTCTAATTTTAATTTTTCGTGCTCATTCGGATTGATCCCTGACTCTTTGGAATAGAGTGCTTTTGCCAAGAAGAATGCCAGGCCAAAGCCGATCAGGAGACCGGTGAGTAATACGATTGCAAATTCCATTTTGACTCCTTTTTGGAATTCGGTACAATTCAGGATACCACATTCCAGGATAGAATTTCCATTTTATAGGGACCCCGGACAAATCAGGGTCCTTTGAAAAATTTTAGAAAATTAACGTTTCCCGGCTTTTTTGCGAGAAGGGCCGCCGGAACTGGAGCCAGAACTTTTTTTTCCACCGCCGTTACCGCCGCGGTGGTGATTTGAGTTTCGGTTTTTATCTTTATGATCCCGTTTTCCTTTCTGCTTTGGTCTTCCACCAAAACGTCTGTCACGGTCATTGCGAGAAGAACCTTCTTTTTCTCGGAAGCTTCTTTGATCTTGGTCGAAACGCGCGCCTGAGTCGAATTTTTCTGACTTATCTGCGAGAGCTAATTTGAAAAGTGCTGCTGCTAAACGTTCTGCAGGAACTCCTTCTGAGGTGAGCTTCTTTACAAGTTTAGAATATTCGGAAACATCTCCTTCTTCCGCAACTTCTTTAACTATATGAGAATATTCTTCAAATTTCTTTTCAGTAAGTTCTGAAATATCAGGGACTTTTCCGAGTTCCATTTCGAATTCGTGGTCTTCTCTGATTTTGCGTAATGTTCTGAATTCTTTATTGGAAACAAAACTGAGTGCGAGTCCTTTTCTTCCTGCTCTTCCTGTTCTGCCGATGCGGTGAACATAATCTTCAGAATCTCTTGGAATATCGTAATTGAATACTGCTTCTACATCGCTTACGTCGATTCCTCTTCCAGCTACATCTGTTGCTACAAGAACTGTAACCAACCCCGAGCGGAATCCGGACATTACCTTGTTTCTTTGATTTTGGGAAAGATCTCCGTGTAATCCTTCTGAGAATATTCCCTTGGATTTCAGAAATTCTACAAGTTCGTCCACTCTGACTTTAGTATTACAAAATACTAATGAAGCTTTAGGAGTATGGAATTCTAAAAGACGGATCAATGCCTCAGATTTAAGACCATCTCTCATTTCAAAATAGATCTGTTTGATCTTAGGTCTATCCGCTTTTCCACCTGTAACATCTACGATCTTAGGAGAATCCTGGAACTTTTTAGTAATTCCCATTACCTTTGCAGAAAGAGTCGCTGAAAATAGGATTGTTTGTCTTTCTTCAGGAATTTTTGCGAGGATGATTTCCATATCCTCTAAAAATCCCATATCTAACATTTCATCAGCTTCGTCCAGGATCACCATTTTGATCCCGCTTAGGATCAAGGTTTTTCTGTCCATATGATCCATGGTCCTTCCTGGAGTTCCAACGATCACTTGTGGTTTTCTTTTTAATGCCTTGAATTGTTTGGTGATATCATCTCCACCATAGATTGCAGCTACTTCGAAATCTTCTTTATATTTTCCTAATTTTCTATACTCTTCTGCGACTTGGACTACCAATTCTCTGGTAGGGCAGAGTACTAATACTTGAGGAGACTGTTCTCCTTCTTCCAATATTTCTAAACTTGGAATTGCAAATGCTGCTGTTTTACCTGTTCCAGTACGGGAATGACCGATTACGTCCCTTCCGGAGAGAATAAGAGGAATAGCTTCGGATTGAATGGAAGAAGGTTCTGTAAATCCAAGATCGGATACTGCTTTTAAGACGTCCTCGGATAGTCCGAGTTCATGAAATGTTTTTTTGGGTTTCAAAGATTGCTCCTAGGATATCTCCGTGTAAATTTTCACGGTATCCCCACGATTATGCCTGTCTGGCTAAGAGCTTGGATCTTTATAGAATGGTCCTACTTAAAACATAAAGGAAAGATTTAGGCTCTGGTATCGTTTCTTCCATGAATTCAAAGCCGCTTGTGCAGCATAGCATTAAAGGTCTTTTATTCCTTGCCAGCCTTCATATATTTTGATTTTAGCTTAGTTGGAAACTTTTCGATCGCATATCTAAGCATAGTTCTGGGCATCTTATGTGCATGTTTATCCAAAAAGTCTGTCTCAGGTTTAAGACTTCTGTTCCCAACTTCTCTTAGCATCCAGCCCACTGCCTTATGAATTAGATCTTCCTTATCCGTTAGGAGCAATTCGGAGATCTTTAAGGTATCTTTAAAGTCTCCTTTGCGAATAAAAGCATAAGTAGAAATGATAGCGATCCTTCTTTCCCACATATTATTCGATTTAACAAGTCTGTATAAGATGTCTCTTTTCTTATCTATAAGATAATCACCGATCAATTCTCTGGAACTTAGATCTACGATGTCCCAATTATTAACGTATTTTAAGTTTTTTAAATAGAATAGATGAAGTTCTTTGCGATCTTCTTCAGCAGTTTTTTGGAATTTTTCACATAGTATAAAAAATCCTAAAAGTCTTTCTTCATGATATTTAGATTTTACGATTTTCTGAAGTTCGGGTAAAGGAAGTCCCTTATATAATTTGGAAATTTTTCGAAGAGGCGGGACCTTTATTCCTAGGAAAAGATCACCTTCTCCATATTGCCCTTTTCCTGTTTTAAAAAATCGAGAGAGTATTTCCACTGCCTTTGGATCGGCGAGTTTTCGGACTTCTTGGATCACATCGTCGGCCTTGGAATTTTCTCCCCCCAATAATTTCTTTGAGACTTTTGTTTTGGGGTTGGGCATGGGACAAAATCTATTTTTGATCCAAGGGGAGGGCAAGCATTATAGAAGGACAAATGTCACCTCTAAATTTCAGTTTTTGGGCTTGCCAGTTAGGAGGTCCAACAAATCCTAATTTTTAGGAATATTCCGTTCTCATGAAACATAAACCTCTTCATAATATTTATAGTAAGGATATTCTAAAGAAAAAGATCGAGGCAGAGGATTTCAAACGTACTACTATTTCCTTTTATAAATATGTGATTATAGAGAATCCGAACCTTCTCCGCAACGAACTATATAGGGAATGGGAATCCTTAGGAGTTCTGGGAAGGATCTATATTGCAAGAGAGGGGATCAATGCACAATTATCAGTGCCTGAATTCAATTTTCAAAAATTCAGAGATTCTATAGATGCAAGAAAAGAGTTCAAAGATGTTCCATTCAAGATCGCAGTGGAACAAAATTCTTATTCATTTTTAAAATTGGACATCCGAGTTCGAAATAAGATCGTAGCAGATGGTCTTGCGGATGATACTTTCGATGTAACCAATGTTGGAACTCATTTAAACGCAGAAGAGTTTAATAAGAAGTTAGAATCTTCTGAAACTATCGTAGTGGATGTTCGTAATCATTATGAATCAGAGATAGGACATTTCGAGGGTGCATTACTTCCCCAAGCAGATACGTTTAGAGAGGAATTACCTCTGATCATAGACCTTCTGCAAGATAAAAAGGATAAGGAAATTGTAATGTATTGCACCGGAGGGATACGATGCGAGAAGGCTTCCGCTTATCTGAAACATCATGGATTCCAAAATGTGTATCAGTTGCATGGAGGGATTATCTCTTATGCTTCTGAAATTAAAGAGAAGGGACTGGACTCCAAGTTTAAGGGAAAAAATTTCGTGTTCGACGCGAGACTCCAGGAAACTGTGGGAGAGGAGATACTAAGCGAATGCCACCAATGTGATCAAAAATCCGCAAGGCATATCAATTGTGCAAATCCTGCCTGCCATATTCTATTCATCCAATGTGAATCCTGCGCGGAAAAATTCGATAACTGCTGCTCTGTGGAATGCCAAAAGATCGCAGCCTTACCTGTGGAAGAACAGAAAAAATTGAGAAAAGGTAAAGCTGCTTCCAACCAACATTTTTCCAAGTCGAAGATCAGACCCAAGGTTTTCGAACTTTACAAAGGAAAATAATCCGGATTTATTTCCCGGTATCGAATAAAAAATTAAAAATCTTGTAATAATTTTGATTACAAGTTGTCTAAGATATATCCTTTTACCTTAACAGGTTGGAACTTAATATGAAAAAATTTGTAGTGCTTACGCTGGCGATCTTGAGCCTCTTTAACTGCGGAAATTCCGCACAAGAGGAGAAAAATAAGAAGTTAGTATTAGACTTTTATAAAATGGCCCTAGTTGACCATAAACATAGGGAAGCTGCAGATCTGTATCTGAGTGAGGATTATAAACAACATAATCCTACTGTTGCTACAGGCAAGGAAGCCTTTAAAGAAGCGTTCGACGGGCTTTTTAAAGTTATGCCCGACGCTTCCATAGAGATCAAACGAGCACTAGTCGATGGAAATATGGTAGTTGTCCATTCTCATCTGAAGTTGGACAAGACCTCTAGGGGATTCGCAGTAGTCGATATTTTTAGGGTCGAAAAAGATAAGGTAGTGGAGCACTGGGATGTGATCCAAGAAATTCCTGAAAATCCTAAGAACGAAAATACAATGTTCTAAATATGAAAAAGATCGGCCGAAAAGAATTCTTACTAGTAACAGGCGGAATTTTATTCGGCTCGATCGGATTAAGAGAAATCTTAAAATATAAAGAAGAAGAAGGAAAGATCATGGAGAAGTTACCGGTATTTTTTGTGGGCCATGGAAGTCCAATGAACGCTCTTGGGCCGAATCCGTTAGCCGACACATGGGCTGAATCCACGAAAGATTTTCCGGAGCCCAAAGCAATTTTAAGTATTTCTGCGCATTGGTTTACTAGAGGAACATATGTAACTTCTAACCAGCTTCCTCCTACCATTCACGATTTTTACGGATTCCCTCAGGAATTATTCGATGTTCAATATCCTGCACCGGGAGATCCGAAACTTGCAGAAGAACTTTCTAGGTCCAAGCAAGCACAAGTGATCCAGGATGATTCTTGGGGATTGGATCATGGGACTTGGAGTGTCCTTAGAAACATGTATCCCAAGGCAAATATACCTGTAGTTCAATTGAGTTTAGATGCCACTAAATCTGGAGAATGGCATTACGAATTTGCAAAGTCTTTGTCTAAGCTTCGAGAGCAAGGTGTTCTAGTTTTGGGAAGCGGGGACTTAGTTCATAATTTACGTCTTTACGATTGGAAAAACCAAGATACGCCTCATGACTGGGCATTGGATGCGAACGAAACATTCAAGGATCTGATCCAAAAAAGAGATTGGAAGAGCTTGGCAAATTATCAAAAATTGGGAACTGCAGTGCAGATCGCCATTCCGACTCCTGAACATTATTTTCCTATGTTATATGCATTAGCTTTGGCAGGAGAGAAGGAAGAGATCCATTTTTATAATGATATTATCCAGAGTTCTGTATCTCTGACTAGTATGAAGATCAGTTAAGATCTGGTTTTTAGGAATTCGATCGCATCTTCTAAACGGTCGTCTCCCCAAAATAATTCTCCGTTTACAGTAAAGCTAGGTGCTCCAAAAATCCCGAGGTTCCTCGCTTGTTCTGTATTTTCTCTGAGTTTATTTTTGTTCTCTTCTAGTTCAGAGGAAGCGATTATCTCCTCCGGATTTTGGTCCAAGGATTTTAATATCTGAGAAAGAACAGGAATATCCGAGATGTTTTTGTTTTTAGAAAATTCTACTTTAAATACTTCTAATATAAAATCATAGATCCAGGGTTTGTCCAGATTTGCAATTGTGATCCTGGCAGCTTTTAAACCGTTTTGAGGAAAAATATCAGGTTTAGAAAAAGGAAGTCCATATTTTGTGGTCCTTCTTTCCAAATCTTTCCACATATACTTTCCTTTTGTAGGATACAAATTGAAAGGAGAGTCGGACATTCCTTGGTCTTTAAAAATTGGTCCTAATAAAAAAGGTTTCCATTCGATTTGGAAACCTTTTTGATCCGCTAATGATCTGATCCTTCCTGCAGTTAAATAAGAATAGGTGCTCGCAAATTCAAACCAGAAGGACAGGATCGGTTTTGACATTAACTTGTTTTTTCCCTTCCCCAGATGGAAGCTAAGAAGAGTCCGCTAATCAAATGCCATACTCCCCACCAAGCTGCGATGAGTGCCATGGATCCGATCCCTTGGAAGAATGTAAAAATTAAGATGAGTCCAAGCCCTGAGTTTTGGAGTCCTGTTTCTAAAGAGATTGTTTTTCTTTCTTTATGAGCAAGGCCTGCGATCCAAGAAGCAAGATATCCCACTATCAATGCAGAACCGTTATGAAGAAGTACTAACCAAAACAGAACAGGTCCAAACTCCACAAAGGATCTCCAGTTACCAATAAATGCGATGAGTATAAAAACACCTAGTAGAACTGTGGATCCAATTCTCATTGGCTTTTTTAAGGAAGAAGCAACCTTAGGAAGGAAACGATTTGTAAGAGCACCTAAAATTAAAGGTAAAACCAATATTAGAAAAATAGAAAGGAATACATCTACAGGATTTAAACTGATCTCTTTTAATCTGTCTGCTGCAGGAGAATATAGTTTTCCCCAGAAGAAAAAGTTAAATGGAGTAAAAAACCATGCAAGAACCGTTGTAGTAGCAGTTAATGAAATAGAAAGTGGAACATTTCCTTTTGCTAAAAGACTGATAAAATTTGACATATTTCCGCCTGGGCAGGCTGCCACTAAGATCATTCCAAGAGCCAGACCTGGATGCGGCTTCAGAATATAAAGTAATCCTACTGTGAGTGCTGGCAATAATACCAATTGAGAAAATAGGCCTACAATCGCTGCCTTCGGCTGTTTTCTTAAGTTTGTAAAATCGGCGATCGTTAATTCTAAAGAAACCCCGAACATGATTAGTCCAAGGCAGATATTCAGGACAAAAAGTCCTCCCGGACTGAAATTCAATCTGACTAAATCGTAATCTTGCATGTATTTCCCTAAGCGGATGAGTTATCCGCTTCCGTTTAATATTTTAGATTTTTTTAAACTATATTTTAGTCCGTCCAGGTGACTAAAATTTCCCTTGGTCCGGAGAATGGTAATCTTCCGTGGGAAACAGAATAATTGTCTATCAAAAGAACATCTCCTTTTTGCCAGGAGAAGATGGATAAATGTTTCCAGAATGCCTGACTCACCTTACCGATCTCTGAAACACTGATCTCAGAATCATCTCCAAAGACCACATTTGTGTCCTGGTCCTTAGGCTCGACTAATGTTTTCTTTAAGAATGTAAGAACATATAGAACTCCAGCTAAGATCAAGCTTCGGATAGTTCCTTGTTGTTTTAGAATTTTTGCATATTCTAATCTTGCTGCGTCTTGGTGGAATACTTGGCTATGGTTATGCCATGCCTTTGTTTTGGCGATCGGGTGTTTACGAACTGCGACTTGTTTATTAGTGAGTTTTAATCCATCTTCTGGCAGCCATTCTACCTGGAACCTTTGTTGTGCTGCAATTTTCTCCACCTGCTTTTTTTCCTTGGTAGAGAACATTTCGTCCCAACGTTTAGTTTTCCAAAGATTATAGCGAGAAGCGTTTGGTCCGTCGTATTTGCGGATATATTTCACTCCCTTAGATTCAAACTTCTTTAATAGATCCGGATCCAGGTCCTCATATATTTTTCGAAGGTCTGTGATTGGAGTTTCTCCATGTGCATTGGGTGCAACAGCACAGAAGAACATCAGTTTACGTGGAGGTTTGTCTAAAAAGCTCATCTCAGCATGTTGCATGATAGGATAATGAGGGGGAAGCTCGCTTGCAGTATGGACAAACTGAGTAACTTTATTTCTGGGAGAAGTTCCCAAATAGTCTGTTTTTAAATTTTTATCCAAGCTAAGAGCAACGTCTTCGAATTCTTGGGCAGAAGAAATTTGAAATCCTCTGAATAATACTGCACCGTATTCCAATAGATCTGCTTCGATCGATTTTTTATTTTTAGAGATCCATGCAGGTAAAAATCCAGACTCCAAAGCATTTGTGTCACCAGGGCCGTAAATTCTGGGAAGTTCCTTTCCGGGGAAAAAAGATCTTTCTACCCGGCCTACACCTTTCGGCTTAGTTTTGTTAGAGGAAACTTTCTTAATTGTGGATTTGCCAGATCGGGAAATTGTATTTGTTTTCATAGAGACTCTCCCGTTAGAGAATGAAAACTTTTATAAAACTACAGAATGGAAAGGCAAGTCTTTTCATTTCCGCCTTGATCCGTGGGCTTCTTCTAAAATACGTATACCATGAGTTCTATTGAAATTCGTTCGGAAGATCCTAAGGTTGAGATGGCATGGTTTTGTGATCTCTGTAACGGAGACTACGAATATCTGGGAGTTCCAGACCCAAAATTAAGATCGAGTTTCGAACATTGTGCCGAAATTATCCGACTCGCGGATGAGCTGGGCTATCAGAACATTCTTCTTCCTTCTTCTTACCAAGTCGGGCAGGACACTTTGACATTCGCTGCCGCGGCTTCTCAATTTACTAAAAATATTTCCTTACTCACTGCGGTCCGTTGTGGAGAAATACATCCTCCTATGCTCGCAAGAACCATTTCCACATTAGATCATATGTTAAAGGGAAGATTGAATATTAATATTATTTCATCCGATCTTCCTGGAACGATACGAGATTCAAAAGAAAGATATCAGATCTCTAAAGAAGTTATAGAAATATTAAAACAATCTTGGACCCGGGATGAGATCGATTTCCAGGGAGAATTTTATAAAATAAAACTGAGTTCAGATCCTTCTAAGTCTTACCAAACAAACGGAGGTCCTTTGTTATACTTCGGAGGGATTTCAGAAGATGCAAGACAACTCTGTGCAGAATATTGCGATGTTTTTTTGATGTGGCCCGAAACTGAAGAAAGATTAGCCGACACAATGAAAGATCTGAGTAGAAGAGCAAAGATCGCAGGAAGAAAAATAGATTTTGGCTTACGAATACATGTCATCGTAAGAGATACTGAAAAAGAAGCAAAAGATGCAGCCTCTAGATTATTATCCAAACTGGATCTACAAAAAGCAGAAGAACTCAAACATAGAGCCTTGGATTCTAATTCGGCTGGAGTCAAACGGCAGGATGAACTTAGAAAAAGTGCAGGATCTGATCTATTCATAGAACCTAATATTTGGTCAGGGATAGGTCTTGCCAGGTCAGGCTGCGGTTCTGCGATTGTAGGAACTCCAGAACAAGTATTAGAAAAAATTCATAGATATATTAACATGGGAATTAGAGCATTTATACTCTCTGGATATCCATTGATGGACGAATGTAAAGTGTTCGCAGAAAAAGTTTTGCCTCATATCCAAACAGTTTCTTTGCCTAAGGCCCAAGGAAGAATTCCTGATAAAGAGCCTGTTACTCCTTTAACTAGTGGAGAAAGAAAATGAAAATTTCACTTTCTAAAGAAGGCCCAAATTTTTCCAGATTGGTTTATGGTTGTTGGAGATTACATTCAGATCCAAAAGGATCAGGCGTTGATCGGATCTTGGAAAAGATAGAAGTTTGTCTGGAATCAGGAATAGATACATTCGATCATGCGGATCTATATGGAGAATACGGGAACGAAGAAAAATTCGGTGCAGTCGTAAAATATAAGCCTGGGCTAAAAGACAAGATCAAGATAGTTACTAAGGCAGGGATTCAGCTTCCTGGACCAAATCGCCCGGGAATTTCAGTGAAACATTACGATACTTCCGGCAAATATCTAATAAATTCTGCGGAAAGTTCATTAAAAAAACTGAATGTAGATAAGATCGATCTACTTTTGATCCATAGACCTGATCCGCTTATGAATGCGGATGAGATCGCAAAAACCTTCAAATCCTTGAAAGAAAGTGGTAAGGTCTTACATTTCGGGGTCTCTAATTTTACACCTTCTCAATTTTCACTTTTGCAATCCAGATTGGATTTTCCTTTGGTTACAAACCAAGTGGAGTTCCATCCATTTTATCAGGATCCGTTGACAAATGGAGTGTTCGACCAGGCCCAAGAATTTCGTATTAAGCCGATGGTTTGGTCTCCCACTGCTGGTGGCAGGATCTTTCAGCCTAAAACGGAACAAGAAACTGTTTTATATAAAATATTAGAAGAGTTGGCAAAGAAGAAGAACACAACTATAGATGCAGTATTATTCTCCTGGTATCTAGTTCATCCTGCACAATTGGTCCCAGTTTTAGGGACGAATGAGCCTGATCGGATCAGATCTGCTACAAACTCTTTTCAAGTTCAGTTAGAAAGAGAAGAATGGTTTCAGATTTTAGAAGCAGGAACAGGTAAAAAAGTTCCTTAATAGAAAAAAATGACCATATAAGAAATTTCTAATTAGAATATAATACTTATATTTATACTGCCCGTTCGATATCAAACGGAGAACCAAAAATGAAAATCGAACAAAGCAGAAAGGGGCTCACCCTTTTGACAGGGATCTTATTATTCCTGCTTAATTGTAACGGTGAGAAGGCTATTAACACGGAAAGTTTACTGGGGCTGATCCAGAAACCGGACCAAACGAAAATTGGAACAAATTACTCGGACCTTGCAGTTATTGATACTGTGAACGGGACAGGAACATTTTCTTTACTCACTTATAATGTGGCCGGATTGCTGGAACCATTTTCCAGTTCGAATCCAAGTGAGAACACTCCTTATATGGGGCCTTTGATGACTCCATTCGATCTGATCCAAGTTCAGGAAGATTTTAATTACCATGCAAGTTTGTATGCAAACGATGTGCATCCGTACAGATCCGCTACAAGTGGAGGGATGGGAATAGGCGACGGTTTGAATACATTATCCTATTTTCCTTTTTCTGATTTTGAAAGAGTAGATTGGGATGCTTGTAATGGAACAGATTGTTTAACTCCTAAAGGATTTACTTTGGCAAGACATAAGGTGGCGTCTGGAGTGTTTCTGGATGTGTATAATTTACATACGAATGCAAGTACAGAAGAAGCGGATCTTGCTGCAAGAAGGTCGAATGTATTACAAATTCTGAATTTTATCGAATCCAATTCTGCAGGAAACGCAGTCATTGTGATGGGGGATACGAATACAAGATATACCAGATCTGGAGACAATATCAGAGAATTTATCAATCATGGATTTACTGATGTTTGGATCCAATTAATCCGAGGAGGATCTTATCCTACACAAGGAGCAGATGCTTTGACGGATTGTGAAGGTCATAGAACAAGTGCTGGCTGCGAGGTTGTAGACAAAATATTCTACCGTGGGAATTCCTATATTTCCTTATCTCCTAGTTCCTATTTGTTAGAAGACGCAAGATTTGTTCACCCGGTCACTGGAGTTCCTCTTTCGGACCATTACGCTGTCTCTTCTACATTCAATTATTCTCTTTTGCGGAATTTATTGTATAGCGATACATTCGGCGGGCCGCATGGAACTGCATTCAATGATGTGAATTCTCTACCTTCTTCTCCAGCTGCGCTTAAATTAAGTTTAAGATCCGGATCGAGAGTGGACGCTGTTTCTTTACAATTAACGAACGGAACAGTCTTGAGCCATGGAGGAACAGGAGGAAGTTTGCAAGCTTTGACTTTAGGAACGACAGAGTACTTAGACCAAGTAAAACTATGTAGTGCACAAAAAAGTGGTCACACTCGGATTTTTTATGCGCAATTTCATACGAACTTAGGAAGATTCTTAACTGGAGGATCTACAACATCTTCCTGCACTACATATTCTGCGCCTAACGGCTGGGGAATCGTAGGATTTCATGGAAGAAGTGGGGACGAAATTGATCAACTAGGTGTGATCTTTGCTCCTATACAGTAAGTGATCCATAAATTATTTAGTACGAACATTCGATAAAAATTGAGGAATAAAAAAGTGATCCATTTGTTTCTAATAGAAAGTTTCCTAAATATGTCCGAGGTTCGATGCGGGACGTATAGGATTTTTAGGAGAAATGAATGTTTCGCTTTCTAACTTCAATCTTAATCGTATCTTTTCTTTTCGTCTGTAAGGCCGAAAATTCCCAAAAACAATCTGAAGATCTTTCAGACTTACGTTCTAGATCCGCAGCGGCTCCGATGCCTTCTGCGGATGGACAATCAATGCAAGAGGCCGAGAAAAAATTGGCCGGCAAAGCAGAAGCGGGTGAAAGGGAAGAAGCACTAGAGGATCAACTCAAGACCTTTGCTACTCCTAAAATCGGAAACCTAAAGATAGGCCGTCTTTTAGAATATAAGGTAGATCTAAATTTCGAGACCAAGGATTTTATCGCTGCTCGAAAATTCTTATTAGAACTTTCAGGCAAGTATGGATTCGTTCAGAGTGAAAGCCTTCAAAATTGGGGAGGAGACACTGAACCTAGTATGACTGCTGTCATTCATGTAAAGTCTTCCGATCTATATCAGGTTTTAATGGAATTGGAGAAGATAGGAACTCTCACTTCTGAAAATATCCAAGTAGAAGATCATACTGAAAATTATACATTAGAACAGATCCATGCAAAAAGAGAGAAGATCAGGATTGCAAGAAGAACAGATCTTGGTGCCAGATCCACTCCTAAAAATGCGGCCGAGATCGAAGAACTTATCGGACAATCCGAAGATTCTGCTGACTCTGCTGAATTCGAAAAATGGAAAATTATGGATAGAGTCAATTGGGCAAAGATCAGCATCCATATGTACGGTCCTAAAAAACCAAAAGTCGTAGAAGTTCCAAGTTTTGGAGATGCGTTTATTGATCTGGCAAGTCTTGGATTAAAACTGATACTTTCTTTGATCTATATTATTCCTTTAGCTTTGGTCGCTGCAGGGATTTTTTATATAGTCAGGTTTACCAGAAATAAATGGTCCAAATAAATTAAGAAAATATAAAGTATAACCAAAGGGTCGCAGAGATCAAAAGTCCTGCGGCCCATATATCATTCCTGAAAAATCCCCTCACTCTATATTTTTGGGGAAAACGTTTAGCTTTATGCAAAGAAACCCCCAAAAAGAATAATCCTGAAAATGCAAAACTTGTCCAAGCGCAAGTTTTAGGATCTATACCTAATCCAATTCTGGAATACACTAATAATCCAAAACCAAATAAGAAGACGACTGCCAAATAAATAGTCTTTGTAGGAATTTTTACAGAAAATCCAGGTTTTGCTTTATTTTCGTTTTCATTCTTAGAAAAAATTAAGCTTAAGAAAATTTGGGAGAATATTCCAAAAATACATACGATAAACACTCTATGCAGAAAATTTAATTTTTCTCCAAACGTAATATGTATTTCTGGAATTCCGGAAGATAAGACCGAATAAAAATAAGGCAAAGAAATAGATAAGATAGGGCAGATCAATATAGTGACCCAGGCTGCTCTCGCATTGGATCTTCTCCAGAAAACTCCCACTAAAAATACAGAAAGTAATCCTAAAGTGAAATGAGCGCTTTGTCCTGAGATCTCTAAGAAAAAATTCCCTTTAGAATTTGGTGTATAAGTATATAACGCTAAGAATATGGTTAACGCGGAGAAGAAGAGCAAAAACATTCTTCCTACACGAACCACTTCTTCGTCTTCTAGTCTTTCGCCTAAGAACTTTCTCCCTAAGAGAGTTTGTTTTGCTTTAGTATAAAAATCTACTGTAAATAATGTAGATGCAGAGTTTAACATAGAGTCCACAGAGGAAAAGATTGCTCCTAGTAATCCTGCAAGTATCAACCCTCCAAAACCATAGCCGCTCGGAACCACTAAGGATACTAGTCTCGAAAATGCTTCGTCAGGATCTACTTCTGAGACTAAGTTTGTTTGGTTCCAAAGATGATAGGCTGCAACTCCCGTAAGCACCGTAAAAAATGGAATGATTAAAGTTAAAAAACCATCTCCTAAGATCCCGACTCTTGCTTCTCTTAAACTTTTAGCTCCTAAAGTTCTTTGGACTATAAATTGGCTTGTTCCCCAATAGAATATATGCAGAAAAAATAATCCAGTTAATGCACCAGTCCAAGGAAGAGAAGAATGATCGCTTGGTAAGAATAGATCCATTCTTTTTTCAGATGCCGAGACTAAAGCTTCTTTAGCCCATAAACCTTCCCAGCCTCCGACGGCGGGATGCCAGATTGTAAGATAGGCAAGTAAAACTCCTGCCAGTAATATCAGAACGGATTGGATTACATCCGTATAAACAACGGCCTTCAGTCCGCCAAACCAGGTATAGGCGGTAGAAAATATCCCGAGTAAAAGTACACCTTCTATATAACCTAAATTCTCCCAGCCTAGATCTTTCCAGAAGGGTAGAAGGGACCGAGATCCAATATACAATCCAGCAGCAAGTTGGATTGCGATGAATACTAAGAGTATTCCAGAATAGAGTAGTTTAGAAGATTCTCCGTATCTATTTCCTAAAAATTGGGAGAGAGTAAAAATTTTTTTCCTTCTATATAATGGAAGAAATATATAAGAAAGAAGTAATAGAGCAGGAATAGCCCCCCACATATAATTACTTTGTGCAAAACCTACTGAGTAACCAATTCCCAACATTCCAACGATATGGTTTGCTGAGACATTCGTTCCAAAAAGAGAGCCTGCCACTCCCCACCAAGGAAGAGATCTTCCTCCTAAGAAATAATCTTCTCCTGAGTTTTCTTTTCGACCGACGTAAAATCCAACTCCTAAGACTAACCCCAAGGTTGATAGAAAGATGACTGCGTCAATATAGTTAAACACTGTATGTATCTCGAGAACCAGCTTTCATAGGGTTTTACTTAACACAAGTATTCCAAATTATTTTGTTTCCGGGGAAACAGTAGTTTTTAGCCTAGAATAAATTAGCCTGAGGGAAAAGATGCCGACTCTGGAAGAAGCTCAAAAAGAAATTATCGCCGAGTTCTCGGAAGCTGCAGACTGGGAAGAAAGATACCAGATGCTGATCGAGATTGGAGACGAGCTTCCTGTTTTGGCCCCCGAATTAAAAACAGAAGATAGATTAGTGCCAGGTTGCCAATCCAGAGTTTGGGTTGTCCCGGAAGAAAAAGACGGCAAATTATTTATCCAAGCGGACAGCGATTCTGCGATCACGAAAGGAATGATTGCACTACTCTTAAGAGTTTTTTCAGGAAGAACAAAAGATGAGATCAAGTCAGCATCGTTGGAATTCCTGAAAGAGATCGGCCTAGATAAACATCTTTCCATGAGCCGTAGAAACGGTCTCTATTCCATGGTTAATAAAATTAGAAGTTTCTAATATCTATCAATTTATATAAGGTTCATTTGAGATCTCGTTTGGATTTTTCTTTCCAGCTGGGAAATGTTTGCTCAATTCTTCAGTGAGCTCTTTGATCCCGGTGAGTATTGCATTCTTGGGATCGCCAGATTTAAAACCTTCTCCTATTTTCGAAGAGATTAGATTTAATTTTTCCTGTCCTATTTTTTTATAGATCCCACGATCCGCCAAGGTAACGATCTTTTTTTCAGAAAGAAGAATATAGATCAGTATTCCAGTATTTTCTTCTGTGTCCCAAACTTTTAAGAAAGAGAACATTTCTACAGCTCTATCTCTTGCGGTTTTGCCGGAGAATATTTGGAAAAGTGGGATCTTTGTTTCGACCGCTACTTTTAATTCCCCTCTATGGCTTTTTTCAGAATCTGCAACTGCAGATGTGATCTCTCTCAGGTCTTTAGGACTAAAATATTTTCTTAATAAAGTAAAACCTGATAAAGGGCTGTTTCCTATCCTGAATAAGTCTAGGAATCCAGCAAAAATATTACGTATAAGTCTTTCGATTAAAGAAGGATTTTTGCTCATAAGAATTACCAGTCCGAAGAAGATCCTCCCCCGCTAAAATCTCCACCGCCACCGCTGAATGAATCACTGGAAGAAGATGAGGAACTCCAACCAGAATCGCTGGAACTATAGGAACTCCAAGAACTATCAGACCATCCACCTCTTCCACCAGATCCTGGATTTTTTGCAGCTATGTAAATGATACAGAGTAGTATAAAGAAGATCACTAAAAGTGGAAGCATTACTTCTAAAGAAAAACCTAAAAATCCTCCCGCCAAGTATCCGAAATAAGTAGCAAGTCCTGCTTGGAGTAAACTGAATAGTTTCTTAAATAAGAATCCTATCGCGATCCCTATTACAACCAATGCACCTATATAAAGACCAAAATTATCATCTTCTTCTGCGCTGCTTGATGATTCGTAACTTGTAGAACTTGGTTCAGGTAATTGTTCTCCGTCAATCAGTCCTAGGATCTTCTCGATCCCTTGGTCGATTCCTTCGAAATATTTGCCTTCTTTAAATAAGGGTCTAACGTATTCTAACTGAATTCTTTTACTAACTACGTCAGGTATGGCTCCTTCTAACCCTCTGCCTATTTCGAAACGCATTTTACGATCGTCTTTTGCAACTAAAAAGATGACTCCGTCTGCAGTTCCCTTTCTTCCAATTTTCCAATCTTCTGCAAGACGGATGGAATACTGTTCTATGGTCTCATCTCCGGTCGTTGGGATGATGACTAAAACAACCTGACTTCCTTTACGTTTTTCGAATGTTTTTAATTTATTTTCTAAATTAGAAACTTCTTCTTCGCTTAACGTAGAAGTCAGGTCAGTGACCCTATGCGCCAATTTGGGAATAGGGATCTGGTCCGCAAAAATCCCGGAACAGAATAGTAAAATTGGAAGAAAAAGATACCTTCTCATATCGAACCCGGTTTTTAGAATTGGACTTGAGGAGGTTTAGAAATTTCTTTTTCGTTTTCTACGCTGAAATTCGGTTTTATATCATAACCAAAAATTTTAGCAGTGATCACGTTCGGAAATGTTCTGACTGTGATATTATACTCTTGGACTGAAGTGATATAACGGTTTCTTGCAACAGCGATCCTATTTTCAGTACCTTCTAACTGAGCTTGTAGCCCGATAAAACTTTTGTCCGATTTTAGGTCAGGATATTTTTCTACTACTACCATCAATCTAGATAGAGCAGAGGTCATTTGTCCTTGCGCCTGATTGAATTTTGCAAATAGTTCAGGATTATTTAATACTTCAGGTGTTGCTTGGACAGAACCTACGCTGGCTCTTGCACGAGTTACTTCGATCAAGACTTCTTTTTCTTGAGCGGCGTAACCTTTGACTGTATTGACCAGGTTCGGGATGAGATCCGCTCTTCTCTGGTACATATTGATTACTTCTGACCAGGCAGCTTTTACCTGTTCATCTTGGACTTGGATCGTGTTATAGCCGCACGAGCTTGTAAAAAACAGAGTCAGACCGGTAAAACCGATCAGAAAACTTTTACGGATCCGAAAAAAATCGCCTTGGGACATTCCCACCTCCGACCTGCGGAATTCTGTAAGGAAAACGTCCCTTGGCAATCGGTTTTTTCTGACAACATTCTGTTTTATGCCGCCTCTTTTGGGAAATTTTGGTGTTTTTCCAGGGCTCTTTTGCGGATTTCCTCGATGAGTTTGTCCGCGAGCATTTCTGCAAGGGCAGATATTTTTTCTTGGTTGATTGAGTTTCTATGTTCGGTTTTCATTGGCGCCTCCTTGTGGTCCGTATATAAAAATACAGCGGGCCCCGGACAAATTGGGCGGGCAGAAAATAAAAAAACCGGGAAAATTCTCCGGCTCCCTCACCCGATAATAAATAGAAAAATGGCAAGGGCCGCCTGGTACGAATGGAATTGGATTATAAAACCCGACTCGAGGAAATCGAGAAGGTAGAAGGTTATTTTCGTAGGTCCCCGGAAGGGATCTGGTCCTACGAATTGGATTCTCCTTTAGACATCACTTTTCCGATCGAGGAACAGTGCAGGTTGATCTATGAGACTGCAAGACTCACTCATTGCAATGATACCATGGCTCGGATCTATGGGTATCATAACGCAGAAGAGATCAAAGGTGTTTTATTAAAAGATCTTGTTGGACCTACTAACAAGATGAATATATTCGGCATTAATGAATTCATTCGCTCAGGTTATAAAATTCACGATAGCGAATTAGAAGAGATAGATCTAAGAGGAAAACGTAAATATTTTCTAAGCACTGCATTGGGAGTGGTTGAGAATGGATTTTTACTTCGAGCATGGGGAGTGCAGAAGGACGTAACCTCTATTCGTGCAGCAGAGTCTCGGCTCAAAAGAACAATCGCTTTAGAAAGTTTACTCACTCAGCTCTCCAGATATTTTTTAAGCGTAGAACCCGGAAATACCACAGATGCAGTGAATCATGCTTTAGGCGAACTTGGAAAATTCTGCGGAGCAGACAGAGCTTTTTTATTTTTATATACCCATGCTGGTCTTACTATCTCTAACACGAATGAATGGTGTGCAGATGGAATAGAACATAGGATCCATCTATTACAAAATCTTCCTATAGAAACATTTCCTAAATCGGATTACGATACAATTAGCAATAAGGGCCATGTCGTTTATGATTCTTTGGATAATGTTCCTTCTACCCATGCTTCTCTAAGAAATCTTTTGGAGAGAAGAGGAACTCGTTCCTTGGTAGTGGTAGGTCTTTCTTCTCGTGATGAAGAGCTTGGTTTTATAGGATTCGATTCAGTAAAAGGCCATAAACTTTGGACAGAAGAAGATATTTACGTTCTAAGACTTGTGGGTGATTTAATCGTTTTGGCTTTCGATAGACAAAAAAGAGAATCAGATCTAAACGATTTTTATGAAAGAATGAATCATGATTTGGAACTGGCGCGTCTTACGCAAAGATCTTTGGTCTCGAGAGAATTTCCTAGTTCACCTTTTTATAAAATGGATAGCTATTTCCGTCCTTTCGAAAAAGTGGGAGGAGATATCATAACGTACATCCAACATGAAAATGGAGTGTTGGATATTTTATTTGGAGATGTTTCCGGTCATGGAATTTCTTCTGCAATGGTTTCTGGAATGGCAGTACTTTCCTTCAGACATCATGCTAAAGCAGGTCTTTCTCCTGCGGAAGGTATACAACAATTTGTGAAAGATCTTAAGCCAATGGTAGTGGAACATCATATCGCTGCTGTATGGGCCAGATTTTTTCCTTTGGAGAAGAAGTTAGTCTATTCTTATGCTGGTCATCCTCCTATTGTTGTGTTTAGGGGAGAGGAGAAGATGGAGCTGAAAGGTATGAATCTTCCTCTTCTTATCTTTGATTCCATAGAATATTTTAATGAATCTATTAAATTACAAAAAGATGATAGAATCGTATTCTATTCTGACGGAATGTACGAAGTATTCAATGCGGAAGGTAGGATTTTAGATCTTCCTGGATTTCAAGATATTCTATTCCAACATAGAGATCTTGGAAATTTAGATGAATATTTAGATCAGGTTGTCTCAGATGTATTCCAATTTTCGGAAGGAGTTTTCGGAGATGATATGGCGATGCTTGTGATAGATATAAACGGCTAGGGATTTCACGCGAAGCCGCGAAGAAAAGAAGGTTTCTGCACAAGTTTAGTTAAATATCTTCTTAACTTAGCGCCTTGGCTTGAACGAACTACTCTGGGACTTTCTTTTTTCTGCCGAGTAGAAAGACCCCTGAAAGGACGATCACGGTCCCAACTATGTTTTCCCAGGTGATAATCTCTCCTAAGAGAATGGCCGCTAAAAATAAAGTAAAGACCGGGCCGACACTTCCCGCGATGGATGCCTTATTGGAGCCAATCCTTTGGATCCCTGCGGTAGTTAAGAATGCAGGTACTACAGTGGTCAAAAACCCTAAAGCAAATCCATATCCATAAACTTGCCAAGGCTGATGCATTAGGATTTCATAATTCTTTGTGAAGAAAAAATGGATGAGCACAAAAACGCCGGACCAGATCATCAAAAGAGCAGTGAATTTTCGAGAACCCAGCTTTGGGATCATCTGCCCGCTTCCTATTAGATAAATTGCATATGCTAATGCTGAAAGAAATACCAATGTTGCGCCGATCCAAGCTGACTTTCCTTGGGTTTCTGCATCTGGTAAAAATGCTAATAGTATACCTGAGTATGTGAGTGCAACTGAGTAGATCTCTATTTTGTGGACCTTCTTCTTTAAAAAAACAAAACCTAAAAGAAGAACGAGTGCAGGGAACGTAAATAGGACCAGTCTTTCCATGGATGCGGATAGGTATTCTAATCCCCAAAAATCAAAAAAGCTCGCCATATAATAGCCAATGAATGCGAGCAGAACTACGACCCCATAATCTTTCCGAGAGATCGGTTTGTCTGGATTTTTATTGGATTCTTGGTAAAGAACGAATGCGAAAAATGGAATGGCGAATATCATTCTAAGTGCAAGAACTGTAACTGAGTCTATTCCAAATTTATAAACTAATTTTACGAGAACTCCTTTTGAGGAAAATAGCACTGTCCCCGCCAGAGCATATAAATAACCCAAGGTTTCTTCGTTGGATCTAAAAGTGAGAGAAAAATTTTTCAGGTTTAACGTCCTAAAAAGAAATAGTTCAATTGTTTTCTGGAAGTGATAAATCCTCCTCCAGGACGAAGCGCTGGAAAGAAAGAATCCCCTGCAATTTCGGAAGTCGCCTTTAAGTCACGGATTTGCCCGTAACATTCTGAAAGATAAAATGCATGTCCGCATCCTAATAGATGATAGCCTTCATGGACCATCGTACGGGAAGCTCCTCCTACAAGTAAATGTCCAAGTGATGCAGTATGAGCTAAAACAAATCCTCTGGTTCCGGTGGGGCTGTCCACGGCTCCTAAAACTTCAAATGTAGGAATAAAAAATAAGGCTAAAATATAAGATGCGAATTCATATGCGATGTCCGAGAATCGGACTCCTGCCAATGCTAAGATCCGATCACAACTATCTGGCAATTCAGCGTTATAAAGTTCTTCCATGATCGCTTTGCCTGTCCAACCAGGCCTTTTCCAATCTTTTACCTGGGCAATGTTTGCTTGAAGATTATAGAGGGCCAACTCTTCATTCCAAGAATTGAATAGATAGTCCATTCTTTCGGTAGAAACGTTTTCATCCTTCCATACGCATACTCGGACGGATTTCATTTTTCCGTATTCATAGCTCTCTCTCTCGGAAGATCTATGAAACCCAACTGTAGTGCAGGAAGTTAATAAGATAAGAAGAAGGAAACGAATATGTCGCATGTTTGCAATTCTTTAGAACCTTAGAAAAACTCCTTGGAAAAGCAAGGACTTTCGTTCGATACTAATAGAGGAAGCTTGTGTTAGCACAGTCAAAGTTTTAAGTAAATGAGCTCAGCAAAATCAAAGAATAAAAAGCAAGTGAAGAAGGTTCCTACAAACAAGAGATCTTCTTCTCCTTTGTTCCTACTATTGGTAGGAATTCCATTCTGTTTTTTTCTGATAAGCGCAATGCTCGGCAGTGTATTAAAATTAGATAGGGTAAGTTCAGAATCTGCATTTGAGAATAGGTTAAATCCGATTGAAAAGGCTTGGAGAGGCCTGAAATTGAAGGTGTATGCTTATGAATACGGCTCTGACTATCGAAATAAGATCCCGGAAAATGAGGGGCGTGCCTTAGGTTTAATACGTGAATCCATTCTAGAATCCACTCTTCCTAGATATCTTTTTTTATTTCTGGCGATCGCAGTACCATTTTACTTTTTCGTAAGATTGTTTAAGGACAAACCAAAGAAGAAGGCTTTATGGCCGGTGGCTGTAACTGCTAATCCTAAGGTTAGAAGAACTTCTACACTTCCCCCAAAAAAAATCGGACAGAATTAAAATAGATTTGATTACGTTATTATAGCATATTGAACATGTCGTATGCTTCCAAGTAGACGATATTCGAACTTTTGTAAAATTATTACCCTAATCGGTATAACCGCATTATTCCTCCAAAACTGTACTTTAGATAAAAGGATAGAATTCGCAGGAGAAGATAAACTAGGCCTGGAATCAGGAAGTAAACCCTGCGAGGAACTAACACATTATAATCGTTGGTTCGCTCTTTATGGTCTATGGCGTATCCCTGGTTCGAGGGATATTGAAATAGAAAAGAAAGAAGGTAAGGTCTACTTCGCAGAACATTCTGTAAACGGATTACAGGCAACTTTGAATGTGCTTACCGGTTTTTTCAGCACAATAGTATTCTATAAAGTTACAATTAACGAATGCGATCTAGGAACTAGATTCGTTCATAAGGACCAATACGAAAAATTCTTCGAAGAAGAAAAGAGCAGAGCTCATGCAGAGTTCTTTTCTAAAACGGAAAAAGAATTGGAAGATGCTCTACGTAAGTATCTGGATAAGACAAGCCCGGCGGAACATGCAGGTAAAAATTACAGCATGATCATTCTAAGAACTGGTAAAACAACTGAAGCCAGAGTGGTGGGCCAAGATGTGGATTCCCTCAAACTGGAAACAGAAGATTCTAACGGTCAAAAGCATGAATTTACTCTTTTGAAAAAAGAAGTATATAAAGTGATCTTTGCTACTAAGATTATTAAAGTAAAAGATGCTCCTCCTGTAAAAGAACCAGGTAAAGAAAAACACTAATATAATTATCGCATCCCTTCTTTGGGGGATGCGATCTCTCATTTCCAATTAATAAATTTTCCTTCTACAAAAATCCTACTTGTGCCTAGCTATGATATTCGCTTATCATACCGACAAGAGAATTCTTCTGATGTCATCTTATCCCTTAATGTCTAAATTCATACTTTACAAATTTATAATATTTCTGATTGCGGCATTTACACTGAATTGCGGACTCGCTTTAGGATACCAGGCAGAAGAAGAAGCCAAAGCATCCCAAGAGGATAATAACAATCCGATTTTAGCTGCACTTGGATTGTTGAACGGAAATTCGAGTGGTTTGCTTAGTTTTTCTCCTTCCCCTTTGGCATTTTCCGCGTCCTCTGGAAAAGCAGCCTATGATATTACAGTTAATTATTGGCCCGGTTCGGGAACCGGAGAATTACGTTTCGAAACAGTTTGGAACGGAACCATGTCTTGTACAGCTCATGAAGGTGTGTTTGCGGTATACGATGATGATATATATCCTTTAACTTTTGCCGAAGTTTCCTTCAGCTGTATTTTTACAGGAACGGGCCAAATATTGCATAATGTGGCTACTGATACTACCGGACCTGGACTTCCTAGTGTAGGTACTAACGTAGGGACTTTAGACGTAACCGTAACTCAGTAATTCTAGTTTTATAGAAGTCTCTATATCCCTCTTTTTAGGGATGCGCCTGCCCTTTTTAGTCAATAAATTTACCTTCTACAAAAATCCCACTTGTGTATAGGCCCGATATTGGTTTATCATACTTGGCAGGGGAATTCTCCGATGTTATTCTATCGTTTTTTATCCAATTTGATACTTTATAAATTTATAATATTTATGTTTGCGGCCTTTACATTAAATTGTGGTCTCGCCTTAGGATACCAAGCGGAAGAAGAGGCTGCTAAGGCGTCTCAGGAAAATGATAATAGCCCAGTTTTAGCTGCGCTTGGATTGAGTTCTGATGGCGGAGGGAGCAGTGGTATAATAAACTTTTCGGTAAGCAGTAGCCAGACGATTACTACATCTGGAAGCATTGTTTATACGATTACAGTTCCTAAGTGGCCGACTACAGATTCCGGCGACATCAATCTAAGTATCACTTGGGTTAGCGAGGTTGTCGCCTGTACCGATCCAAGTCCGAACACATTTACTTTTATAAGTGATCAGGGTTATCCAAGAATTTCTTCCAATATTACCTTTTCTTGTGGTAAAAAAGGGGATGGGAAAATCTCGCATATAGTAACTTCAGCGCCAGCTTCCGCGTCTTCATTGGTCGGGACTTCCCTCGGTGATATATCGGTGACTATTAAATAAGATTTATCTAGCCACTCCAAAACAAACAGCCATCATATCACCTTGGTCAAATTTTTTGACTGCCCAATCTGCAATCTTCTTAGAAGTTTTGTAGAAGACTCCAGATCCTTTTTTAGCAGTGAGACCACTTCCATAAGAAATATGTCCAAGTGGAATATAACCTAGTTCGTTCCCTAAAGAAATGATTCCAGGCAAACTATAATAATAAAGATGTTCCGGAACATTTAGATATCTCCATTTAGGTCCTAGATATTTTGCAAGAACTCCGTATCTGCAGGTAGAAAGTATCATTCTTCCTCCTGGTTTTAAATGTTTTAGGATTTTCTGAAGTGTTTCTTTAGGATGATGAAGATGTTCTATACTCGCCCAAAGAGTGATCAGATCGAATTTTTCTTTTCCATCTAGATCCCAGCTTAAAAAATCCTTTTGTTCAACATCTAAACCTAAGGTCTCTTTTGCAAAACGTACTGGCCCGCTTGCAATATCTAATCCTTTGGTTTTCCAATTTCTGCTCTTTAGATAATCTAAAAAATAGCCAGCGGCGCAACCCACATCTAATGCGGATCTTTCGTTTCCTAACATTCTTTCCCAATCAAAGAAACCTAGATCTTTCAGATTCAAATTGAATACTCTCGCGATCTCTTTTTTGGTTTCTTCAGAATAATAATTATCATAACCTCTGTCTGTTCTTTGGGTGAAGTATGAATCTTCATAATACTTGGAAACTTCTTCCAAGCTAGGCTGAGGGTTGACCTGAACCAATTTACATTTTTTGCATTCTACTATTTGGAAGATCTCTCCTTTGGGGCTTGCCTTGGAGAAGAGAGGAGTGAATTCAGAATTAGAACAAGTATTGCATGGAATAGATTGCATACTATAAGGATCGGTGATTTAAGAGGTTTTCCGACATAAAATGGGTATTTGATCTGATTTTTAAGGCTTGCTTTTTCAGTAAATATATTGTTAAACGTAGGAGATGCGAACTTCTCTTTACCTTAAAAATAAACTTATAATAAGTTTTATCTCCCTTATGCTCATTACCCATAACGTAAGTTGTGGACTTGTGCTTACTGGTACAGATGTAGGTAAGGAATTTCTAGGCCTATCGGAAGAAGATAAGAATGATCCCGAAAAGCAAGCTGCTGCGGCTGCCATTTTATCCATGGCAATCGGTGGAGGTAATTCTTTACTTGTATTTACACCGGCAGCACTATCTGTAACTGAAGGTGGAAGCGTTGGTTATCAGGTAGCGCTTAGATCGGTTCCTTCTGATTGGACTAGCAATGATGTGTCAGTAGGTTTTGATATAGATGTGTCTTCTTGCCCTAATGGTACATCTCCGAATGTTTGGCCTTTTACTTTTGGTCCCCCATATAGTCCCGTAAACTTGAGCTTTAATACCATGAATGCTGGAGCATGTATAGTGAACTATACTGTCAGCGGAGAAGTAACTTCTCAAACTTCCGGTTTAATAATCGGTGCATATGCTGGATCTCTTCCTTTGTTAATTCAACCGATTGCTGTTGTTGTGGGTCCTTGAAAGGATCGAAAGTTTAGAAAAACCGCTTTGCCAGGGACAGGGTTTCTAAAATCCTTCCCCTATGTATAGAATCCTTGCGCTGTCCTCTCTTTTAGGACTTTCTCTTTTATTCTCTCAATGCCAGCCGATCGAATCTGTAGAACCTGAAACTTTGAAGATCAAAGCGGTGGGTGATTTGGTCATGGGAACTAATTATCCAGAGAATAAACTTCCTTCAGATCCTAAGAAAACTTTGTTCTCTCAAGTTGAGCCAAGTTTAAGAGGTGCAGATATACTATTTGCAAATTTTGAAAGTACTCTAACTGATTATCCTCATTGTGCTAAAAATATAAATCGTCCTCTTATCTTTGCTTTCAGAACTCCTCCATCATATGCAAAAATCCTAAAAGATGTTGGATTCGACATAGTTTCCATCGCGAATAATCATAGTTTAGATTTTCACCAACAAGGTTTTGACGATACAGGTAAAAATCTTTCCGAAGCTGGAGTCAGATATACTGGCAAAAAAGGTGCTATCACTTATATGAATGTAAAAGGAATTTCTGTGGCTTGGATTGGCTTCAGTCATATGCAAAGCGCTCATAATCATGTGAACGAAATCGAAGAAGGTGTGGCTCTCGTTAAAGAAGCCAAGAAAAAAGCGCAACTCGTGTTTATCTCTGTTCATGGTGGAGCAGAAGGCGGACCAGCTTTACATGTAAAAAATGAACAGGAAAGATTTTACGGAGAATATAGAGGAAATCTAGTCGCTCTTTCTCATTCTCTGATCGATGCAGGTGCAGACTTATTTATTGGACATGGTCCTCATTTGCCTAGAGCATTCGAATTATATAAAGGAAAACTGATCGCTTATTCTTTAGGAAACTTTTTAGGATATAGAGTATTCTCTACGAAAGGATACGGGGGTTATTCTTTGGTCTTGGAAGCAGATTTAGATAAACAAGGGAATTTTATCAAAGGTAAGATCCATCCATTACAATTAAGCCAAAATGGAATTCCTGCTCCAGATCCAGACGCTAAGACTACTGAACTCATCCAATCTTTGACTAAATCTGATTTTCCAGGAAAAGGACCTAAGTTCCAATCTGATGGAAGTTTCCATCCTTAATTGAAGTTTGCCTTGTAGGAATTCCTAGAGCGACATTCTAAAATAAAAAAGCCGATGTAGGAATTCCCGCATCGGCTTTCTACTTAATAAAACCTTAACGTAAATTATTCGGTTTTGCTAGCTGGTTCCAATGCACCCGCAGGAGCTTTGAAGTTGATCTCATAAATATCATAATGAGAATCTCTCAAGCCAGTTACATAAGCTACAGAAACTCCTAAGAAATATCTAAGACCGAATTTAAGAGTGTTTGTCGCAAAGGTTGCGATCTCTTCGTCAGTGACTGAAAATGGATGAACTTTATTTCTGGTCTCATCCAGATATAATCCTTCCCAGGTTCCGATCATAACTCCTTTATATTCTAAACTTAGAATACGTCCAGTAACGGAAAAATTTCTTTTTCCTCCGGATTTATTTTTGCTTACAATCTTATCAGGTAGACCTTTAGGAAGAGATCTTTCTTGGAGTTGTGCTCCTACCACTTCGTATTTGGAAGATAAAGCGATTGCCTCGAATCTGTGGATCCTGTATTGGACCAAAATTTCTTGGTTTAAATTTTTACTTAAAAAATTCACTACGTCTGCGTTTTCAGGACGTACGCTGAATTCGATCTTTTGTTTTGCAGGAACAAAACATTCGTCCTTCATTTCATCACAAGCTTCTGAATCGTTTATAGTATAAACTTCAATAAGACCTTCGTAAGATTCAAAGATGACCCCTCTGCTTTCGAATTGGATCAATTTTGCAACTGTCCAACCTTCGGAATAAGTTCCGGCTGCTGATAAGGATGAGGTAGTTAAAAGAAAGATCCCTAATAGAAGAAATCTTAAGGATGGAATTCGTTTCATTCGAGTTCGGTGCTCCATATTATGTAGGTAGACCCCAAGCTGTTTCCTTTGGGGCACGAATTCGTGAATCCTTTCCGGTTTTTATCTTACATCAAGAAAATATTTCTTTCTGAATTTGAAAATGTAGGAACTCCAATATCCGATATTAAGTAAAACCTTGGCCGCCTCTTCGCTACGCGAAGACCGGGCTGCTCTGGGTTCGCTGGCGCTCATCCGGGCTTTGCCCGGATTAAAGCCCTTCGCATCCCTGGCGGGGATTCTGGATTAAAAACCTTCGCGGTCTTGGCGCCTTGGCGTGACTCAAAAGTCGCTGTATTTGCGTCTCACACAAAGCCGCGAAGTTGAGAAGATATACATTGTAGGAGTTCCTACATGGCAAACAAACTCTGTGAGCTCTGTGTTCTCCGTGCGAACCTGAGCTCCTTTTTGAGATTGCCCCTCCGACTTGGGTTGGGAACCTGGTCCTTGCAAGTAGATCGGAAAAGGGAATCCGGTGAAAATCCGGAGCTGTACCCGCAGCTGTAAACGCCTAAACGGTCGGACAAAACCACTGTCGAAAGACGGGAAGGGTCCGAACCTTCGCGTGAGTCAGAAAACCTATCAGAGCTGCTTTCAATTCTCTGGCTTTCGGGAGTTAAGGCCTCAATGCACAAAAGACCCAAACGATTCGGAAAGATACTTCATCTAGGGCTTTTTTTATTTTCTGTCCAAGTATTTTCTCAAGAATCCCAGAAGACTGAAACTTCCACTGTCAAAGTAGTAGGAAAGACCAGTTCAAATTCTCAGCCTGAAAATTTCAGAAAGAACCCAACAGGTTTCCAGACTTCTATCGATCTGGACCAATACAATGCACGTTATACGAATCTTCCGGATGTTTTAGAAAGAGAAGCAGGAGTCAGGATCAGAAGATACGGCGGATTAGGTTCTTATTCTACTCTTTCTCTTAGAGGAACAAATCCGAACCAAACCAGGATCTTTATAGATGGAGTTCCTTTTAATAATGCGCAAGGTGGAGAGGTAAACCTTGCGGATCTTCCCTTTGACAATTTACAAAGTATAGAAGTATATAGAAGTGGCGCGCCCGTCGGGTTTTCTGGTTCGGCAATCGGCGGAAGTGTAAACTTAGTTACAAGAACTGGATCTGGCCCTCCTAAAACTCGCGTAAATATAGGCGCGGGAAGTTTTAATACGGGAAAGGGCAGCATAACGCATACAGGAACTTACGGTGGAATTGGGACCAGTGTATTCTTGCTGGGAGAAAAATCCGACCAAAACTTTTCCTTCTTAAACAATCATGGGACCGTGCTCGTCAATCCTCTGGATGATACGATTGATAGAAGAAGAAATGCCCAATATGAAAGAACTTCTGGTATGATCGGTCTGAGCGGTGATATCGGAGCTACAAAGATCAAGTTTTGGAATGATCTGAATTATAGATTTCATGGAATTCCTGGACCTGCAAGTAACCAAACACAGAAAGTTCATCGAAGATATCTTAGAAATACTTCTTCCCTCGGAACGGATACAAAAGGTTTATTTGATGGGTTATTAAGGCTTGAAACTCGGATGTTTACTTCATTCACGAATGATGATCTTTTTGATCCTAAATCTGAATTTTCCAAAGGTACTCCCAACTCGACTGCTTATATGGGGCAATCCGGATTTCAGGTAACTCCTACTTTTTATTTATTAGAATATTATCAAATTTTGAAATTCCATGCAGGTATTGAAAGAGAGACTTTCGAAAGGTCCAGAAGTACACCTCAAAATATAGATCTGAAATATGAACCTGGAAAGGCTAGGACTTATACCACTTTTCAAGTAGAGGACGAGTTTAGATTCTTGGATGGAAAATTAATTTTGACTCCAGGAGTTTCTTGGGATTCTTATAAGGATAAATTTCAATCAGACGAACCTTGGTATAGAAAACAAGATCCGTTTGCTTCTGCCATAAAAACTACAGAGTTTTCGAATCCTAAAGCAGGACTTCTGTGGAGGTTTTGGGAAAAAGAAAATTATTCTTTAGAATTCAAATCTAATATCGCTAGACAATATAGGATCCCAAGCTTCTTGGAACTTTTCGGAGAAGTCGGAACAATCATAGCAAACGATTCACTTAAACCGGAACGAAGTGAGAATGGTGATGCAGGGATCACTGGGAAATATAAAAAAGGAGAACTTAAATCTAATATTACAATTTCCTATTTTAGAAAAAGGATCAAGGATATGATCCTTTTCATCCCTAATTCACAATTTACCTTAAGACCTGAAAACGTGGACTCAGCAAGGATTGATGGAGCAGAAATTTCTCATAAGACCGAATATAAGGGCTGGAAATTTTTATTAGAATATACTTACCAAGAAGCGATCAACACTTCTCCCGCACCTTATTTGAACGGCAAATATCTTCCTCTTAGGCCTAAACATGAGATCTCAGGAACAATCGCTTATAGAGGTAAAACCTGGGAACTCGGTTTTGAAGGAGTGTATGTAGGAGCAGTTTTCAAAGATAGAACAAATGAATATGTGAATTACCAGCCTGCTCGCCAAATTTGGAACGCGTATCTTACGCTTGTATTATATACTTCTCCCGAGGAAGAAGATCCTAACAAAAAAGGAGAAAAAACTCCTAAAGAACTGCTCTTAAGTATAGATCTTAGGAATATGGGAGATAAAAGAGTGGAGGATATTGTAGGATACCCTCTTCCAGGAAGAAATTGGTTTATCACCTTAAGCGGGAGATTTTAATATGAGATCTGTATCGTATATCATCCTTGCCTGCTTAGTTATCTTCTTTTCCTTCTGTGGAGATATAGAAAGGCCACCTTTATATACTTTATTCTTAACCCCAGATCTTCCAAATAATATTGGAGTAGTTACCACTGATTTTGCAAGCGGTGGTAGGTTTAAAGTTTTAAATCCTGAACTTCTTCTTTCTTATCCCGGACTGACGCCTATTCATTCTGACGCAGTGGCAAGATTCGGGAATGGTAAAGTATATATTCTAAATCGTTTAAATAGAGATAGTGTGCAGGTCTTGGATCCAGATTTCGGATTCCAAACCGTTGCTGAATGGTCCATGGGTTCCGGGACAAATCCTGCAGATATAGCGATTGCTGGCCAAAACAAGGCTTATATATCACTTTATGGATCTAGAATATTAAAAATAATTCATCCTTCGACTGGGGCAAGTCTTGGCCAGATTGATTTGGGAGGATATTCTGAGCCCAGTGCCATCCCTGATAATCTTCCTGAAATGTCTGGAATGCAAATTGTAGGAACAAGTCTTTTTATAGTATTACAACGTTTAGATAGAAACGACCCAAGCGGATATTTTCCACCCGGAGCCTGGGGATCCCTGCTTTTAGAAATAGATACTGTAACAGATTCTATTATTTCTGCTTATACATTCCCAGTTCCGAATCCGGTTGGCAAACCGCAGATATTGGAACTTTTCGGAGAGACTCATATAGTTTTTGCTGCAGCAAATAGAATGGGTTTTTTAAGCCAGATTGACGGCGGAGTAGTGGCATTTCGACTTTCTTCTCGGACTTTTCGATCCGGTTTTTTATTTCCGGAAACTGAAGCTGGAGGGGATATACTCGGAGTCCAGATCAAAAACGAACAACTGGGTTATGCTAGCGTTCTGGATGCTTCTTTTAATAAAACATTACAAGTATTTAATCCAAGCACAGGGCAGAAGTTGGCGAGTTTACTTTTTATTCCTTCTTCTTATGACGCGAGTCTCACCACAATTTTACTTGGGGACGATCAAATTCTTTACGTTTCCAATACACAGTTTACTCAACCGGGAGTTACGATGTTCGATACCAATGATAATCGACTTTTAACTCCCGCTCCGATCTCGGTGGACCTCCAACCTTTCGACTTGATACAGCTCAAAGAATAATTCTAATAGAATTCTTTACCTGAAGTCGAAACCGGATTGACAAAGCTTTAAAAGAATGGATGATCCTTCGTTGTTTTTCGGAGGCCTATTCCTTGATTTCCGATATGTTCCAAATGATTGCCGCTGGCCATAAGGCCCAGGTTATTTATTCTTTAAGAGAAAATCCGGACCTAGCCTCCAAACAAAATCCGGAAGGGATTACTCCCGTACTATTTGCTCTCTATTATGGCAAAGAAGATATAATCAATTCTTATCTTACCCTAGGAATTCCTTTGAATCTATTCGAAGCGGCGGCATTGGGGAATGAAGATAGAGTCAAAGAGCTTGTAAATTCCAATTCGAGTATTGTCCGTTCTTATAGTCCCGATGGTTGGACACCTTTACATCTAGCATCTCATTTCGGAAGACTTTCCATTATTCAATTTTTATTGGAGAAGGGAGCAGACATACACGCTAAATCCAAAAGTAAATTATCGATCGGTAATACTGCATTACATTCTGCTGTTGCTTCTTGGAGAGCAGATGCGGTTGCATTACTTTTAGAGCATGGTGCAGATCCGAACTTCACTCAAGATGGTGGATTTTCTCCTTTGCATATTGCCGCTTCCAGACAAGGGAATGAAGAGATTGTTTCTTTATTATTGAAGAAGGGAGCAAATCCGGATCTTAAAACGGAAGATGGTAAAACTGCAAGAGAGATCGCGGCGGAAAGGGGAGTCGCTTTTAGCGCTTAATTTTTTTAAAAATTCCGAATAAGGCTACAATTTGTATGCCTAAAAGCAGATAAATCCAATAAAATCTATTTACGTTTGCGCTCTCATTTATTCGTTCTATTTCCAATTCACCTTTTAGTTTTTCAATTTCTATCCGAAGAAGGTTGATACTGAGAGCGAGTTCTTCTGTGTTTTTGTTGGATACGTTTTGTGTGCGGGAATTATTTCCAGAAGGTGCGGTTGATTTTTTGTTTTTAAGAGGCGCTTCATTCAACTCCGCAATTTCGTTTCGAATACTTTCATTCAAAGGCCATTTCCTATAGGCTTTTTCTAAATATTCCTTTGCCTTTAGGAAATTTCCTTTTTTCCTTTCTTCTCTGCCCATTCCGATCCAGGCCTGAGTCAAAATAAATTCCGCCTTAACGTTAGATGGATCTGATCCTAAAATAGAATTTGCTAATATAGAGGCTTCTTCATATTGTTTTGATTCTAATAGAATATTACCTTCTTGGATCCATCTGTTTTCGATTGGCTCTTCTTCTGATAATAAGAATAAAGGAGAGATGATTAGAATAGAGAAGATTGATATTCTAACAATTGCAGATTTCCAAGTTACAACTCTCATCTGTCGATCCGAATCGCTTTATGAGCATATCTTCTTCTTGGCATAGTTGAAGTATGAGTTACCCAAGCAGAACCCAATGGATTTCCAGAATCCAAAGAATATATAGTATCTTCTGGAATATTAATGGAAGAAGCTCCTCCAAAGGAAAAAATTTTTCGAGTCTCGTAAGACGTTTGGACTGCAGGAAAATATAAAGAAGTAGGAAGACTTGGACCCAAAGAAAAGGACCCTGAACCTAATTGGTAAAATTCAGTTCTATTTGTAGGAATGATAGAAGTTGCTGGTTGGAACACATTTCCTGAACCTGTTGAACCTCCTATAACTGCAAAATAGACTCCATCAGCCGGAAAAGGATCATGGGAAGAAGGTAAAATACAAACTCCTGCTGCTCCATGTTTAGATTCTCCTAAACTAGGTTCGCTGAAAGAAGTGGTAGTATTTGCAGAAGCAGCAAAACCATCCGTGCTTGAGTTTGCACTTCCGTTGTTGTAGGTCCTACCACCAGTATAAAAAATAACACCATTGATTGCACAACCAGACATATCCACTCTACTGAATATTGTAGATGCGGAAGAAAAAGAGATCCATTGACCACTAATTCCAAGTTCCGGATAGAACTTTAAGATCGTATTAAATACTGGTCCATTTGTCATATCTGTGGAATTAGAACCGGAAAGAATATAAATCTCATCGCCAACAGAACCCGCCACTGCGCCGATTGATCCGGAAGGTAGAGAAAACTTTGTTTCCCAAATATCAGAATAAGGATCATAGACTTCTACCTTGGATGAAGAAACATAGGTCCCTGAAACATTTTCCATTCCTCCAATCACGTATATTTTGTTTTTATGATGAAGGATCGAAGCGAAAATCCTTGGAGTTGGAATGTTTGTAATAGAAGAATACCAGTTATCTGTTACAGGATCGAATAGATCCACTTCTTTGATAGGAAGTCCATCATTTCCAATTCCACCTAAGATCCAAATTCCTCTAGTTTTAGGAGGATCATTCGAGATCCAAGTCGTAAATTCTAAAATACTACCTTCTTCTAACTTTTGAGATCCACAGGTCAGGATTAACCTGTAGGAAGTATTCGGGGTCAAATATTTCCATTCTAAAAAATGAGTTTTAGAAGTTTGGACACTCGGAATTATGCCATCGCTTGTATACATTGTACCTTTAGAGGCCTTTGAACAATTCCAGGAAAGAATAGCTGAGTCAGGACCTAATTTGGCAACAAATGCAAATTCTGCTCTGGCGGATTCTTCCCCTAAAATTTCAGACAAACCGGAAGTGGCACAAAAGAAAAAATGTGGAGATAGAAATAGAATTATAAAAACAGAATATACTATTTTCATATTGCAAACCCCCAGGAAAATCGAAGGCCTGATCTGCAAAAATTTGTTCCTTCTTCTATACTACATTGAGAACGGAAACCTATTCGGATGGAAGACCTGGATTCAGTCTGCCAATTCCAGCCAAATTCAAAGATCAAATCAGGGTTGATAGCGGAGATCTTTTCATCTCCAGTTCGTATCATATTGCTAAAACCTGCTCCTGCTAACCAATAGGGAGAAGAATATCCGTAATACTTACCAAGATAAACAGATTGGCTCCATATGTTTAGATTTCCGTTATTCCCTTTTCCGAAGGTTGCCTCAGAAGAAACTCCATAAAGCCAAAATTTAGAGTTTGTATCTCTTTCTAAAAATGCACCTCCTCCATATGTGACTGGAAATGCTTCTGCCCATGGTCCCCAGGAATAGTATCCAGATCCGAAAAATCCGATCCTCCAATCTTTTTGTTTAGAAGTTTCTAATAGATAATTTTCTGGAAGAGTAGGCGGCTCTGAAGATATCTCATCAAAATTATGAGAAAGAATTTTGGTTCTATCTAACTCAACGAAGCCGAGTTCTGTTTTTAAGATGAGTTTATCCTCTTTCTTTTCGATCAAGATCCCTTTGAGTTGGGTCCCATCCGTTAGTCTGAATTCAGAATAACGATAGGAAGAATCCGGTCCCTTCTTCCTTGGATCAATTCGTTGGAGTTCCAACCTGGGGATTTTGTATTTTTTCTCCTTCCAGGAAAAAAGAATGAACTCTGGTTCTTCCGAAACTTCTTCCGCGATAAAAGCATCCCCATTCTTGAATAATATTTCGGCAGCGAAAAGATAGGAGGGAAGGAAGAAGATCCCGTAAAAAACAAATACAAACTTTTTAAACATAAACTGAATTTGAGATGAAGAAGAGCCGAAGAAAAAATTCGGATCGTCCCTAATGGATGGGATGTGACTTCTTCGAGTAAAAAGAAAGAAAATTATTTTGAATTACGATAAAATATCCCAATTTAGTATATTTTAAATATTGTATGTTCTATCTGTTAGATCTTCTTTTTCTCTAAATTGCCGAATTTATGCGGAATATGGATTCCAAATTCAAAATTAGGCAGTTTTACTGAATCCTAATTCAGGATATTTATAAAAAGAGTATGGATATTATGACTTTAATATCCTAATTTGGGATATTTGTGTTTGACATTGGAAATTTTAAACGCGTTAGTGCTTTTATATATAAAGATCACCTTTAGGTGAACCGCTCACAGCTCGGCTAATTCCAGACCGGAACACAGTTCCGGAAATTTACAGAAGGATTTGGCAAGCTAATGTTTAGAACCGGAAGATATTATGTAATTATTATATTTTGTAGTGCAATTCTGCTTTTAGCTTGGAATCCTCTACGCCCGATTTACTCTTTTTTTTCCACATTATTTGGATTAGAAACAGAGATACCTCTCCCATTTCCGGACGTTAGTGTAAACTCTTATGGGAAACCTGGGTTTTCACTTTCTATCCAGGTTCCTCCTGGAGCAGGGGATGTAGTTCCTGCAATTAATATCCAATATTCAGGATCTTCTTCCGGGATTTTAGGCAAGGGTTGGTCCTTGGGTGGATTTCCTCAGATCTCTAAAAACCCAAACTTAGGTGTTCATTTTGGTTCTTCCGATGGATTCACTTCTTCTCAATTTGGTGAGATGGTCTCAGATGTTAGTGGGAATTATAAATTCAAATTCGAAAGTTTTTCTAAAACAGAATTTGATGGTTCCGCATGGAAGGTCCGAGATAAGAACGGTATTATTTACGAATACGGTAAAAATATTTCTGGAGGTTCAAATTCTAGATTGGATTCAGATGGAGCTCCTATCGTTTTCTATTTGGATAAGGTCAGAGATAGATTCGGGAATGGTTATGATATCCAATATGATACTGAAAATTTACAATCAGCTGATGTTTTACCAAAAGAGATTGTATACGCCAGAGGGAATGGACGGATCCTTTTTATCTATGAGGACGGGTCAGAAAGATTTGGAGAAAAAATATTCTTCCTGACAAAATCATTTTCTCGAAAGAAAAGATTAGAAAAAATTGAAGTATATGCAAAAGACTCTTCAGGTTCTGAAAATTTAAGCGAGATCTACGAGTTCGATTATGATGTTATAAACGGAGAAACATTTCTTTCTTCTTTCCATCGCAAAAATTATAAACCAATTGTATTCTCTTATTCGAACGGATCGAATCAGGCCCAATACGTAAAATCTTCCGGAAAAACATTCCAAAATTCTTATAGAGCATCTGACCCGAGTGTAAGGACTTTTTGCGATGCTACTGCTTCGGCCTGCGCTTGCACTGCTGATTGGGGTTGTATAGTTGCAAGTCAATACAGTGCTCCTTCTATTTGCCAGGCAGGAATCGAAAATTTCCAGGATATTTGTACGAACGGAGTGGAAATGTCTTTTGCAGTTCCCGCGGATATAGATGGGGACGGAAGTCCTGAAATGATCCGCATTTTGGGAAATATGGACAGCCAAAAATTTTCAGTCTCTAAACTTTCTTCTTGGGATAATGAAAACTTAGATCCAATCTCTATGAGCGGGGAAACGAAAGGAAGTCCAATCGGAGTCACAACAGAAGGTAAAATTTTTCCGGGAGATTTTAATGGAGACGGTAAGACTGACTTCTTAGTTCTAAAGTCAAATGGTGCTAAAGGGATCGTGTATTATGGTCCCGATCTAAATTCAGTAGAATATTCTGAACTGATCGCAGAGAATTTGCGACAAACTAAACCTTATCATTTTTTAGCTGATGTAAATGGAGATGGTAAGACAGATATTTTGCAGGCAAAAACTTCTACCAAAATCCAAATTTATCTTTCTACGGGTTCGGGTTTCCAAAAATCACAATTATTGAATATTACAGATCCAGGAAATTCTTTCCAAGGATTTGCGGATATGGATAGGAATGGGGTTCCAGATCTACTTAGGATCAGTGGGACATCTGATCCAAGATTGATCGTAACATTCTACGATTTTAAAGATGGAAATTTGGTAGAATTAGAAGAAACAGAAATTTCAAGATCCTCCTTTGGAAATGATGGAGACCAATTCATTTCGGATCTAAATGGAGATGGTTATCCAGATTTTGCATTTTTCTCAGGTGCTACAAGCCAAGGGACTATTCATTATTATCCATTCGATGGAAGAAAATTTAGAACGAATGGCGGTGGAGCATTCCAAACTGTTAATGTAAATGGAGCTTATGCTTCGAAAGAAAAACAAAACTCTTCTTCTGATACTCAGGTATATGTAGAAATTGATCTTACTGGGGATGGAATTAAGGATAGGGTTACATATAATTATTCTGATCTTAGTAATCCATTTTTTACGGTAGAAGTTTATGATACTTCAGCTTCTGGTTATCTTCCCGGTTTTTCTTTATATTGGAATCAAGATTTACCCAAAGACTTAAATGGAGATGGGGTTCCAGATATTCTTCGGGCAAATGTAAGCACTACAGAAGAGCCGGATAATGAGGATGAAGATTCTCTTCCTCAGATCATAACTGTTCGGAATTTTTCAATAAATATTACAAATATCACATATTATGAAATCTCTATTGATCTGAAAGATTATCTCTCTGCTTCAGACTCCTCCGGAACTCCTTCAGAGAATGCTTATTTCAATTGGAGAAATAAAAAAGAATTCATAGATCTAAACGGAGATGGAAGAGCTGATTTTTTGAGATACGATTCTTCTGAATCTAAGCTGATCGTTTCTTATTCTAAAACCGATTCAGATGGAAATTTATTTTATTCTGCGGATGGGGATGAGTCTTGGGTGACTGGAGGGTATCTTCTCCCATTAGATATCAATGGAGATGGAAAGCCTGAACTTTTAGGTCTAAATGGTGATAAAAGACCTATGCGATATTCTATACCGTCTGGTATTCCATTTGTGAATACAGTTGCGTATAGACAATTTTCCTATGAATCCAATTTAGAATTACATCTTTTGAAATTTCGTCCTGGTATTCCCGCAGGTCTTTTGACTAAGATTGAAAACGGTTCTTATGTTTCGGATGGAAATGTAAGTGCCGAGTTGGAATATGTACTTTCTAAAAATCATCCAACTGCAAATGGACTAGCTGTAGCTGATCCGGATCATCCTGAAATTCTTCCTTTAGTGTTTCCTGATTTTCTTACAGTAAAACTTTCTCAAAAATCTGGAACTACGATCTTTGGAGAAAATTCATATAAGTATTTTTCTTCCAGATTTTATAGAGGTGGATTCAGGAATTCTGGATATTTGGGGTTCCAGAAGGTAGAAGAGAAAAATACAATTTCAAACTCTATTACGGAAACGAAATATGAGTCTCCGTTTTTGGAAGCGGCCGGAATTCCTACATCTCAGACAAAATTTAAAAATGGGATCAAAATTTCAGAATCTTATAAAAACTTCCAAAAATCTTTTTCTTCAAATGGCGGAGTTCAGATCCAAGAAACAGATAGTTTAGAGAATGTATATCAGTCAGGACAGTTATTCCAATCTTCGACGGTAACAAAAACCTACGATAGTTATGGGAATATTATTCGCAAAGATACGAGCATTAATGGTACCACTGCGAGCGAAAAAGTTTCTTATTTGAATGATTGGATTGAAGGTGTACTCGGAAAACCTCAAGATATCCAAGTTTTGAAAAATGGGGAATTAGTTTCTCATCGAATAATAGAATATTCTAATTTTCAAATATCTGGGGTGAAAGAGGAGATGAGCCCTGGCATTTGGAAAACTGAATCTATCCAAGCATACGATTCTTTTGGAAATCCAAATCTTGTAAAAGAGTCTAACGGAAATTTAGTCACTATAGAATATGATAATATTCTACATAAATTCCCTCTTAAGATAACCAATGGTTTGGGCCAGGTCACATTAAAATCATATGATTTTTCGAATGGTTTGGAATTATCCAGCACGGACGAAAACGGGAGAATTTCCAGGACGGAATACGATTCCCATGGAAGGCCGTCAAAAAGTTATCTACCTGGGGAAAACGATTGGTCTGAAAAAATCGAATATGAAAATACCGGGGACCTAGAGAATCAGCTTGTCCGAAAAATCTTCCGTCGTAGTAATGGAGAGACTTGGCAGGAAGATTTGAGTAATAATATTACTAAGATTTCTAAACGAAGAAGCAGCCTTGTGAACGGATATATTCTGGTTGAGGAAACTCGCCTGAATTTAGAGGGTCAGGTCACCAGGAAAATCGATCCGTATATAGAAGGTTCCAATCCTTTCTCCTGGACGGATTATACGTATGACCAAGCTGGCAACCAAATCAAAAGTGAAAGAAATGATGGAACAGTAATCGAATCTGAAACTAGTGGTTTGATCTTTAAGACCAGGGAGCTTCTTAACGGAAATCTAATTAAAGAAACCGTTGAGGAGAAAAATTCACTGGGCCAGGTAATTTCTTCTACACAACAAGGAAAGACCACGCGTTATTCTTATGATTCCGCAGGAAGAATTTCTGAGATCATCGATCCTGAAAACGGGACCACATATATTGAAACAGATTTCGGAGGAAGAAAGACCAAGGTTATTCATCCCGACTCTGGAAAGATAGAATATGAGTATGATCCTAATTCTGGAAAATTATCCAAACAAAAATATCAGAACGGCTCTAGTTTACAATATTTCTATGATAGTTTAGGTAGAGTTTCCCAAGTTAAGGGGGATTCTCCTGAAACAGGTGCAGTATATTATACATATGAATATGATGATCCAGAAAAAGAGAATGGGATCGGACGATTAACTAAGGTTACGGACCCGCTTGGAACAACTGAATTTGGATACGATATAAGAGGGAACCAAAATTTACTCATAAAAAAATTAACGGAAGAGGATCTAAGTTTTGTAATTCGTAAAAAATTTAATCTTCAAAATCAGATAGAAGAAACCATTTACCCCGACGGAAGTATTTCGAAAAACTTATATTCCGAAGCAGGATTTCTTTCCGGGATTATATTAACTCCTGGAGATGGAAGCGGTTCAGATTTTCCAATCGTTCAATACCAAGGACCAATATTGGAAGATGGAGAACTAAAGATCCAAAGACAATTGGGGAATGGTGTCAGAACGGATATATATTATGATTTAATAAAACGAAGACCTAGCAGATTTGTTTCCGTTAAAGATACAGAAATTTATCAGAACATAGAGTATAATTACGACCAATTCGGAAATTATCTTTCTATCCAGGATAAAAAGAATCCCGTTAGGACACAAAATTTCCAATACGACTCTGTAAATAGATTGGTAGCAGCTTCTGGAGTTTATGGAACGGAAGAATATACATATTCTGATTCAGGAAAATTACTTCAAAAAGGAAATCTATCTTATTTTTACGAAAACCCTTCTCATAAGAATGCGGTTACCAAGGTAACTGGACAAAATCATTCTTACCAATATTCGTACGATGGTTCTGGAAATATCATTTCCAGGAATGGAGAAAGTTTTCGTTACGATCCTTTCCAAAAATTAAAAGAGATAAAAACAGAAGACCAAGATAGTATCCGATTCGATTATGATTTTTCGGGAACCAGGATACGAAAGACAAAATCCAGTGATTCCACCAAGACAATCAGTTTGGGCGGGTTGTATGAGGTCGTAATCTCTCCAGGAAAATCTCCACAGCATACATTATACTTCCGAGGAAACTCTGGAGATCTAGTCGCACAATGGACTAGAACAGATGCAGTACTTGTAAATTACCAAGATGGTAGCGCTTCTTCCCGAATCTCTGGAATAGAAACCACTTGGAAAACATTGGCATGGGCAGCGAAAGATAACTCAATTCGAGGGATTAAATATCTATTCTTAGTTCCAGGAACTAATTTAGGATTTTTGTATATAACGATTCTTTTAGGGTTTGGATTTGGACTTCTTTCCTTTAGGGAAGGCGTTTGGAGATCCGTCTTAAAGTTTACTTCTCCGATCTTGATCGTTTCTTTTTCTAACTGCTCGATTTTGATGCCTGGTGGTAATGGAAATCCTCCTTGGCTCATTCCTCCTCAATTCGATTCCAATACTCCTAATGTAAATACTCCATATGAACCTGGAGGGCCAGGTTCTGGAGCGGGACTTCCTGTCGGCGGTTTCTTATTTCTACATCCGGATCATTTAGGTTCTATCACGATGGCCACAGATGGAAATGGAAACCGGATCGCTGGTGGTGACCAGGGTGGAGCTTCACATATTTCTTATAAACCTTATGGAGAGATCCAGCGAAATGATTCCTCCGGACCTGATGTATTTCGTTATAAGTACAACGGACAAGAAGAAGATAAGGAAACAGGTCTCTATTATTTCAAAGCAAGATATTATGATCCTCTAATAGGAAGATTTTTGCAAGCAGACTCGGTCATGGACACAACAAGACCGATGGGAATGGACTTGTACATGTATACCGAAGGTAATCCAGTTAGATATACGGATCCAAGCGGGAACAGTATCTTGAGTAGTTTTTTGGAAAGAAATGGGCTCGGGTTTTTAAATTTTAATATTTCATTAAGTACCTTCTTTAGAAATGCATTTTATGTAAGTTCTCAACGTTGGAGTGACGCAGGCCTAGGTATTGCAATGGCGTTAAACCCAGTCGGCATAGTGGGTACTGCTTTAGGAGCTGGGGCAGTGGCTTCGATGGCTGCGACTACTGCAATTGCTACTGGGCTTGGACTTGCACTCGGAGCTGGAATTGCCGCTGCAGGAGTAGTGGCCTTGGCGAGTGCTGCTGCATTTACATTAGGCAGTACTGTCGCCGTTGTGGCTGCAGCTTCCGGTGTTGCCGCTGGTACTCTTGCTACTGGACTAGCTGCGTCTGCGGCGGGAACAGCAGTGCTTATTGCTTTAGCCGCATTAGCAGTTGCATCCATTTTAGCAATTACTGCACTCGTGGCTGCAATTGGGACTGCTCTTCTTGTGAGCGCTCTCATTCCTATTTTAGCATTCACAGGATTAGGTGTTGGATTAGGGCTCCTAGGTACTACGTTGTCTCCTTTTACTCTTCAAGCATACATCGCAGGTGGATTTTCTAAATCAAGTTTCAATAATATACATTGGGACGAGCAGAACGCGAGAACTGCCGCGTGTTATGCAGTAGTGGGGCAGGTGGCTGCGATGGCAGGATTTGCTGGATATTATGTTTATACAGCTGTTGTCGGGCAAGCTTCGGTAATTGGAACAATTCTTAAATATGGTGGTTATGCCTCCTCAGCAAAAAGTGCTTTAGAGAAAGACTGGTCATCGGTCGGCACTGATCTCTTAGGTTATGGAATTCAACTTATTTGGAACGTCTCGATCCCTCTTGGTTTAATCGTAAAAGGTGGAGCTGCAGCTCAACAAGCTTGCGGAGGAACTTTGTGAGAATTAAAGTTCTTCTTCCGCTTTTTGGCTTACTGATTACGTTTATTCAGTGTATTCCTTTAGCAGGTTTTGGCGGTTATGATAGAGGATGGACTCCTAAAGAATTTCATCAGAATTTTCTAAAATTCGAAATTAAAAATTTCAAAGAGAGGAAGAATTACGAACCCGATCGTTTTTTTCATCAGGTGAATCAATATCGATTCATTCTGAAATGGTTGGATCCTGATATATATTTTCCTTATGCCAAAAATGATAGGATTCCTCGTCATATCAATCCTTCTGAAAATTATTATCTAAATAAGAAAGATTTTCTTAATCGAAATAAGATTAGGCAAATATTCGAGGGTGATCGTAGGGACTACTTTGCTTACGATTGCGAATATTGGATGCCTCTTTTGCCGGGCAAAAACCAGTATAAAATTTTTATAAATGATGAAATGGAAGGCAGAAGAGATGGTGTTGAGCCTGAATTCGATCTTCCGGAAGGACACTCGATCAGAATGAAAATTACTCCTGCTATGAGGACGAAAGGATCTGACCCATTAAATGGCGGAACTGGTTGGTATTCGACTGATCCTGAACTTACTAGAAAAGGATTTATTATTGAATTCACGGTTGAGAAAAATCGTCCCGGCGAACAGGAACCAATTTGTGATCTTGGAATTGGATCTTAGCAATATAAAAAGTACTAAATCTAAAATAACAAAACATAAGGAAATGATAACATGAAAAGAATCTACATAGTTATGTTGATCTTACTTTCTGTTGCGAATTGTCTCGCGATAGATACATTAGGATTAACTGATACTTATAAGGGAGATGTTGCAAAAGAAAAATTGTTAGCAGCTGCCAAAATAGGAGATTATTTGACTGCCACTGCATATTTTACTGATCAAGGTTATACAGGATCTGAATTAGATTCTTATGTAGTTGCACAGGTCGTACTTGTTTCTTTGATAGATGAGGCAGTTTTTAATATAGATGAATCTAAATATTACAAAAAGAAAGACGTGGACAAATGTGCTCAAGTGATCCAATATTTAGGAGTCATAGTGGATTATGATTCTTTTACAACATTCACGACCAATCGAACTTGCCGTTTAAGTCCGAATGATATGTTCTTTGATCAAAATATTGGTAATAGCTCGAATAGCGGTAGTTGATACCGCTTTTAGCCCTCCAGCAACTCCTTATCTTCTTGGATCACTGTGGAAACATTAGTGATCCCTCCTTGGAAAAGAAGGCCAAGATAATCGGATAATTTTCTAAGATTATAGCCGTCCTCTTTTGCAAGAAGTACCATCGCCTCAAAGCCTGCTGCCACCATCATGACTGAAGTGATCCGGATTGGATGTGCAGGGAAGCCGCCTTGTCCCACCATTCTTTCTAGGTCACTGTCCAATTCTTCCAAGATATAGGTCATGGAACCACCTTGGAATAAATAACCACGTATAATGTCTCTGTTCCTGGTCAATAGATCCAAATGGATTCTTTCCTGCATCATCACATGGAAAACTGCGTAATATGCATCGCTTAAGAAAGCGAGAGGAGTTTCTGCTTTTGCTCTGGCCTCTCTAATTCCTTTCCGGATACCTTCTGCTAATTCATCTGCGATATCTTGCATTACAGATTCTTTATCTTTATAATAATTATAGAATGTGCCTTGTGCAAGACCACTTTCTCTGATAATTTCTCTAGTAGAGCATGCCTCGAATCCTATCGTAGCAAAAACCCTGCGGGCTGCGTTTAGGATCGCGTTCCTATTTTTTGTTTTATTGTCCTGTCTTCTGGACCCTGAAGTTGCTATTTTCATTTTGAATAACGAATCGATTTTAGTTTATGAATTTTTTTTAATACTGTTTTGGCTGCGTAGTAACCGCACATTCCATGTACTCCTCCTCCAGGAGGTGTGGATCCGGAACAAATATAAATATGAGGATTTGGAGTGGTGTATGGATTCATTCTTGCGATTGGTCTGAAGAATGCCTGAGGAAGATCTGCTGCTCCCCCAGTGATTGCTCCGCCCACATAGTTTAAATTATAAGAATAAAAGTCCTTTGTATTCATGGAATGTCTGGCTAATATTCTGTCCTTGAATCCAGGCGCGAATCTTTCGATCTGATTTTCTAAAATTGCAGTCATATCCTTTGTAGAACCTGAAGGAACATGGCAATATGCATATCCGGTATGTTTTCCTTTAGGCGCTCTGGTAGGATCAAATTGGCTTTGTTGAACTACCAACATATAAGGACGATCCGGATGTTTTCCTGACCATACTTCTGATTCTGCTTTCGCTATTTCAGATAATTTTCCACCTATATGAACTGTAGATGCCTTTAAACAATTTGGATCTTTCCAAGGAATCGGTCCATCTAAAGCCCAATCCATCTTGAATACTCCAGGTCCATATTTATAAGATGAGATCCTGCTAATATAAGAAGAAGATAATGTATTTCCTGCAACTGACCCTAATTGATCAGGACTTGTATCAAATAGAACCGCCTTTGTTTTAGGAAGTTGTGATAAGCTGGAAACCTTATAATTGGTTTGGAATTTTACTCCGAATCCTTTCAAATAAGACTCCAGAGATTTCGCGATCATCACCGATCCGCCTTGTACTACTGGCCAAGAACGAACATGCCCAGTCAAAGAAAACAAAAGTCCGAGTGCTCCACTTAAGAACTTCTCTAATGGAAAAATAGAATGTCCAGCGCAGCCTGCGAATAATGCCTTGGCTCTTTCTTCTTTAAACCAAAAGTTTGCGAGTGATTTTGCAGGAAGAATGCCCAATAAACCAAACTTTGCTAATAAGAAAGGATGTTTTGGAATGCCAAGAGGAGCTAACGCATCAGATAATAGTCCTTCTGGATTTTTTAGAAATGGAGAGATCAGTTTTATATAGGATTTTTTATCTGCACCTAATTCTTTCGCAGTTTCTTCTAATGATAATTTTAATAATACTGCAGATTCTCCATCCAAAGGGTGGGCCACGGAAGCTTCTGGTTCAATCCATTTGAGTCCGTGTTTTTCCAAAGGAAGTGTTTTTAAATAAGGGGATAAAATTCCCATAGGATGAGCAGCGGAACAAACATCATGATGAAAACCTGGCAAGGTTAACTCTTTCGTTCGTAAGCCGCCGCCTATCGTATCCGAAGCTTCCAATATTAAAACTGAAAGTCCAGAACCCGCCAAAACGGAGGCCGCAGCCAATCCGTTCGGGCCGGATCCTATGATACAAATATCATATTCTTCGGAGCTGAAATCCATTATTTAGTCGGCCAAGGTTGGAGTTCCTTCAAATCGGCAACTTCTATCTTTCCGTCTTCTATCAAACCTTTTTCAGCGTCATGGATCCTGTAGTTAATAGTAGATTTTCCTAATGGTTGACCTTCTATAAAGATACAACGTAGTTCTTCATCCTTGAATCCACATTGTGCTTGTACGGATCTAAGAAGTTGTTCACTATGAAGGTGACCTTCTCCGAAATTCCAACCAACAACCATTCCTGCTACTAGTTCACCTTCTACCCATTCGTACTTTTCAAAGTTCTTAACTGCTTTTGGTACTAATTTTTGGAATGCTTTTCCGTGTAAGTGCATGAGTCGGAACGCCATTACCTTACTCACTAAACCTACAGATACTTTTCTTTCGTAGAACATATCCAACTGATCGTATAGCCATCCAGAAGTTTTGGTAAGCTTCTCTAATTTTTTATAACTATCTTCTTTGAACATCCATACACTTACTGCCCAGTTTCCTGCGTAATATCTCATCGCAAGTAAGAAGGATACCCAATCAGGTCTGATATTTCCGATGATCGGAAGTGCAAAAGAGAACACGAATAAGAATGCTGCAACTGGTACAGAATCTAATTGGAAAGGTGTGATATTTGAATTTGCTCCGAATAGGAAGAAAGCAGAGTAAACTACCAAGAAGTTCCATTCTATTGGAACTCCCATTGGGAAGTTACTTGTGATATAACTATGTAGGAATACCATCATCCCGAGTCCTAAGTATAGAACTGTTTGAGAACCTGTCATGATCGCAGTAAATAGAACGATAGGAGTTCCCATTTCCAAAACGATCCCCATATTCGCCTTTGCTACCGCAGTAGAAGAAGGACGAAGATCTTCCGGATAATTTTTATACATCGCCTTTCTGAACCAAGCAAAAGGAGTGAAAGGGCTATTACTTGCCATCACACAAACCACACTCGGGAAGTGAGAGTTGAGTTTAGAAAACCCTGCGAATAACCAGATAGAAAGTTGAACGATCATCGCGCCTGCGATCCAGTTTTGCGCGAATGCAAATACCACTATTGTTACCCAATAATGTTCTGCTCTTGCCGCAAGAAAAACAGTTTTATCTAATATACCTGCGATAACCAAGCCGATGATGATCGGTAAAAATTGTTCGAAGCCAGGAGCAGGGTGGATTAAACATAAAACAGAATAAACTAAAACCGAAGCATAAGCTACGATTTCTAGAATTCCTCTTGTTCTTCCTCCAATGATTGGAGCTCCTTCGAATAAAGGCATTTTAGTGGTTTTAGGTCTTAAGAAATATAAGAATCCGCCAACTGGAGGAAAATATCTTCCCGTTAAAGGACCGCTTCCGCATCCAAGTCCTAAGACTTCGAATAACAAACTCCAAACGATTGCTTTTTGAAAAGCAACCGGAACAAACCACCAAGAGATGGTGTCCCAGGTTCCTAGACCAGGACTAAAAGAGCAGAAATAAATCCAACCTGCGATGTATAATGCTATCTTTAAGACGTAAACGATATATGCTCCAAGAGGGGAGCCGTAACCTTGGACTGCCCAGGCTTGGCAGGACAAACGAGCCCTGTCCGCGAACGACATTTTCGCCCAGGCCAAGGCATCATAGGGGGGAGCTTTAGGAAGGAACATCTTTCTCTCCGTATTCTATATTTAGAGGGAGTGATATACGGGAGTCGATAGAATTGTCAAGGAAAAATGACTAATTGGTCACATTTAGAATGTGTTTTATAGCAAATTCTTCTTGGATCCCACAGTTTTCTAAAAACGACTCATCGTGAGAAATGACTATAATCGCCGCCCTGAACTCACTGATCAGCCTTTCCAGAAATTCTATATTGCCCAAATCCAAATTATTTGTGGGCTCATCTAAGAGTAGAAGTTCCGGTTTTTCAGTACTTAATAGCCCTCTTGCTAATGCTGCCCTCAATCTTTCTCCTCCGCTTAGAGTATGTACTTTTTGAAAAACTGTGTCCTTGAAAAACAAGAATTTTGCCAATCCATTCCGGATCTCACTTTCATCTAAGATAGATACATCTCTCACATTTTCAAAGATGGACCTGGAATCATCTAATTGATCGCATCTTTGGTCAATATAGAGAGTATTCAATTTCCCTAATGTAATCGATCCTCTTGTTTCCAAGTCTGATCCCAGTAATGCTTTCAATAAGGTGGATTTTCCGGATCCGTTTAGCCCTTTAATTGCCATCCTTATATTTCCTTTCCAGGAGAAGTTTAGATCTTTCTCATAAATCCAATCTTGGAATCGAATATTAAAATCCTTTGCCTCTGCCACTAATTTTTGAGAAGGTATTTCTTTTCCGGAAAGATTTGCATACATGATCGGATCTATTTTTAATCGATCCATTGCTTCATATACTTCTGTGATCTTTTCATTCGCTTTTTCTAAACTGGAAGTATTAATTTTCCCGGAAGTGATCTGAGCATTACTCTTACGAGCCCCCAGTAATATTTTAGGTGTTCCTCCTTTTGCCGCTGATTTTGCACCTTTACGATTTCTTTTTTCTTGTTTTTCAATCTGTTCTATTCTTTCTGCTTGTGCGATATCTCTTTCTCTTCTTGCTTTTTCCAAAGCTGCAGCCGAATTTTTTCTTTCTTTTTCTTTTGTTTCTTCGTAGGAATTCCAGCCGCCTCCATACTTGTTTAAACCTTGATTAGAGAGTTCCAAAATAGTCTCGCAGAGACTCAGGCATTCCCTGTCATGGGATATGAGTAAAAATCCGTATTCATATTCTTTCAAAAATCGTATCAAAACTTTTTTTGCTTCCTGATCTAGATCGTTTGTGGGTTCATCCAATATTAAAAATTGGTCTTCCAATTTTTCTGCCAGACGAACTCTCATCCATTGTCCTCCACTCAGGTTGTCACAAAAACTTTTACGATCAATTCCTGTTAAAAGTTTTTCTCCGAGTAGTGACCAAGAGTAATTTTGTAAATATTCTTCTATAGTGATCCGTTCCGGTTTTTCTCTTTGGGGCAAATAAGAGACTGTAGAATTTCTGGAAATTTTTCCTTTGCTAGTTTCCATTTCTCCTACGATCAATTTTGCAAGACAGGTCTTTCCAATGCCATTTGGACCTACAAGAGCAGTACGTTCTTGTCCGAGAGAAAAATGTAGATTTTGAAATAAGATACGCCCGTCCGAAAATTCGAAAGAGACGTCATTTGCGACGATACTTGATTGCATAACAAACCCTTTGCGCGGTTACACGCAGATTAATAAAATCGATTGGGGTGGGTTTGTTTAAGATGCCATAAGACTCCGGTTGCCCAGAGGACTATTAGACTAAGGAAGAAGCGTTAAAATTGCAAGGAAATTATAAAATGCCTTATCTGGACTAAGTCTTTAAAAACTTCGCATCGCTGTCGCATAGTTTTCGAAAAGAAGCTCTTGACATAGTCAAAAATATATATTTCAGTATATATATGAATAAAGCGAAAATATTTAAAAATGGAGACAGTCAAGCAGTTCGTCTTCCCAAAGAATATAGATTTAAGGGTAAGGAAGTCTATATCCATAGGGAGGGAGAGGTCGTTATATTGACTCCTATTCAGGATGCTGTTGATAGACTTTGGAATACTTTAAACGAATTTTCCGATGACTTCAAAATAGAAAGAGATCAGCCTAAAGAATATGATCGGCGCGATCCTATATGAATAAGTATCTCTTAGATACGAACATCTGCATTTATATTATAAATCAAAGACCGGATTCAGTTTATAAAAAATTTAAGAAGGTAGCTTTAGAGAATATCTACATCTCTTCTATCACTGAATTTGAATTATATTTTGGAATTGAAAAGAGCCTTCATAAAGAGAAGAATAGAAGAGCATTGGCTGATTTTATCGGGTATTTGAATATCTTACCCTTTAATAGCAATTCATCAGCAATCGCTGCTAAAATACGTTTCGGTTTAGAGAAATCGGGCAAGCCGATAGGTCCTTTCGATCTATTAATAGCATCTCAAGCTATTTCTAATGATCATATCCTTGTGACTAATAATGAAAAAGAATTCAAAAGGATTAAAGAGCTAAAAATTGAGAATTGGATTTAAATCTACCTACCGGGACTCGCCGTTGATGCTTGGAAATAGAATTTCTCCCTATGGGTCGAAATTCTGTGCAATCTCGCATCCTGCTCGATTTGGCTCCACGGCGTCTTTTGCACTCGCTTCACCATCCATGGCTCGCGGCACATTTGCGACGCTCTCTATCTGTGGTTTTGATTATAATACAGCCTGTTTGATTTAAGATTTGGCTTCACTTCGCTCGCCACCCTTTGGGTATTTTGCTCCCTATGGGTCGCAAAATAGATCGCTGCAAATGTTTACGTGCAAAAGCTTCGAGTCCTTGTACCTACCGGGACTCGAACCCGGACCCCAGGCTCCGGAGGCCTGTACTCTATCCGTTGAGCTATAGGTACTTATGTTGGTGAGTTTTTGTGACTTGTCCAAGCAGTCAATCTTATTCAATTTGCCCATAGGCGGTTGTATTTGTTTTCTCTTCGGCATTTTTTTTTAGCCTGTGTATTGGTCCCCGTTTCGATCTTTTCAGAGGGGGAGAAGGTTGCAATTGACCTTAACGAATCCAAACGTCTCTCTAAACAAGAGCTGGAAGAAAAAAGAAACGGTTGGTATGCAACTGGTCTTCCTGTTTTTTCAGAAGATCCTGTTAGAGGCCAGGGGTATGGTGCCAGAGGATTTTTATACCAGAATGGAAATCGTTCTGATCCTTATTTTGAATTCCAACCTTACAAATATAGATTCGGTGCCCAAGCTTACAAGACTACTAAAGGTGCAGACTATTATGAATTCACTTTTGATAGTCCCTTTCTTTTCGATACTGCTTATAGATTGAAGACAAGTGTTTCTTATAGCACCAATAAAAATTCTCAGTATTTCGGGATCGGAACTGATACGTTACGCGAAATCCAATATAGAGATAGGAATCAACCTACAGGCGAACTGAAAAATGGAGGAAGTTTCTCCGATCTAGAGGATGCACTTTCCTATCGCAGACCTTCTTCTCCAGGATCTGTATATCCGTATGAAAGTAATCAGTTGTACAATACTTACGAATTTCGTTCTTCTACAGCGACATTCTCGGTGGATAAAACTTTTTGGGGAGCTTTCCGTTGGATTGTTGCTCCTGAGTTTTCTCAAAATGTGATCCGCACTTATGATTATCCAAACGGAAGAATTGCAACGAATGGAGATTATTATTCCGTAGCGAGAGATCCTGCAACTGGTTGGGGTTCTACTTACCCAAACGGAATGTCGAAACTAACCAAGGACTACCAAGCTGGTCTCATCAATGGTTATCATGGTGGAAATGTAAATTATATCCACGTCGGTCTTGCTTACGATACTAGAGACTTCGAGCCGGATCCTGATTCTGGCGTTCTATTAGAGATGAATTATTCTTCTTCTTCCAAACGTGCTGGTTCAGATTTTGAATTTGAGAAGTTTTTTACTCAGGGTAAATTTTTCTATATGCCTTTCCCAAAACTTTTCGAAGAGCTTGTGGTTGCGGGAAGAGCAGGTCTTCATTATTCTAAAGGAGAAGTCCCTTTTTCAGAATATCGTTATATGTGGTCCATTGATGGGCCGATCAACGGACTAGGTGGTCTACAAACTTTAAGAGGTTATAGACAGGAAAGATTTATCGCTCCTATGATCGGTTTTGGGAATTTAGAGATCCGCTGGAGATTTGGATCATTCAAATTTTGGGATCAATTGATTACTTTAAGCCTTGTTCCCTTTTATGATTTTGGTAGAGTATGGAATGGATATCATGATATAAGCACCCAAGGTTATAAATTTTCTTATGGAACGGGCCTAAGAATTATCTGGAACCAAGCCACAGTCATACTTATAGATTACGCTAAGTCCAGAGAAGATTCTCAGTTATTCATCGATATAGGCCAGATTTTCTAGACCAATCCTCAAAATACTTTAAAATAAATTGAAGTGAATTTTTTGCCTTCCCCTCCGCCTGCACTTCCTGTGCAGAGCTTCGGGTCGCTTCGCCATCCTGGCTTCGCTCTCAGGCAAATAAATCCACTTCAAACATTGCTTTATAGACTTCTGAGTATGGGCTCTAGAAAATCTGAATATCGAAATTTGCTATTCAAGATTTGTATCTTCGAAAGACTTGAGTTCGGCCGGACCAAAAATACAAATCGGTTTTAGAACAATCAAAGAGAGTCAAGATGAAGATCCAATCACTTGTCGTATTAATTTCAATTCTGTCCTTGTTTCCATTCGCACTTTCTTCCTTCTCCGCAGAAGAAGAAACAAAACTGATCGAAAAAGCACTGGTGGAAACTCTATCCACCCAAGAACAAAAAGAAGCACTTCAGAAATACCTGACCAATCTTTCTAAAAAGAAAAGAAATGAAGCGACTCATTTGAGAGAACTTGCTTCTACAGAACCAAAACATCATTCTTCTCAGGCTCGAAAGAAGAAGTTAGTGGAACTTGCAGCTCAACTGGACAAGGAAGCTTCTATCCATGAAGAGACCTTGAAAACTCTGCAACAGTCCTTAGTTCAATAAGAGATTTTTTCAGTTACTAATTTTAATAATTCTTCCGTTGGGAGTTTCGCATCCAAGCGGATGGTATTCTCCGGAAGAATTTCTTCGTAGGCTTTTTTGATCTTAGTCAAAGCGCTGATCGTTTCGAATCTATCCTTAGTAGTATCTCTTCCCTTCAATCTCGCCAAAGCTTCTTCCGGTTCAATTTCCAGATAAAAAACCTTTTCAGGTTCAGGAAATCCTCTATCTAAATTCTTTTTTAGGATCTCATTTGCGGAGAAAAATTTTCCAGACTGATAAGCCGCAGTGGAATACATGTACCGATCCAGTAGCACGATCTTTTTTTGGGAGAGGGAAGGTAGAATATTCCTTTGGAGTGAAACTTCTCTATCTTCTAAAAATGCCTGGATTTGTTTTTCCGGAGAAAGTTCAATTTCTCCGCTTAAAAATTTTCGCAAGTATAGTCCGGATTCGTACCGAGTTGGTTCTGCAAAACAAATTGCTGGAACATGTTTGGAGGTAAGAAGGTCTAATACTCGGACAGATAGGGTACTTTTGCCACTTCCGTCTAAACCTTCAAAAACGTAAAATCCTGGTATTTGTGCCATGCGTTTGGATTCGAAAGCCACTTGACATGAGTGGTTTTGCTTCGAATGCTGAAAGCTCATCTACCGGAATCCCATTCCCGAGGACAGGAATCCATGAAAAAAACCGACAGATTCAAAAATTTCCTGGTGATAGGCATATCCGTAATGGCCGGAGTGATCCTCTCTCCGATCCTATATTGCGGAACAGGAAACGACAGCGCTTTATTTTTAAACGCAAAATCAGATAGAGAACCAAGTGCATCCGCAAAAGCCGCAGTCTCCATCCAAAAAGCATTCGAAGAAGTTTATGAAAACGTTTCTCCAAGTGTTGTTTTGATCGCCACCGAAGGAACAGTAAATGTTCCTCAATACAACGATCCATTCCAAGAATTTTTTTACGGACCTCAAGGTAGAGTAAGAAACCAAAAAAGAAAAGTGAGCGGACTCGGTTCCGGATTTATCCTCAACAAAGAAGGATATATTCTCACCAACGATCACGTAGTTCGTAATTTCGATAAATTTAAAGTAGTTTTTAAGAATGTAAAAGAACCGGTTTCCGCTAAATTGATCGGAACAGACCCAATGATCGACGTTGCACTTCTAAAGGTAGAAGCGAACCAAGATCTACAACCTATCGAGATCGGAGATTCTTCCGCAGTGAAAGTAGGGGACTGGGCAATTGCGATCGGTGCTCCATTTGGTTTAGAACAATCTATGACTGTAGGAGTGATCTCTAAGGTAGGAAGAGGTGGTATCGATAATTCTGGAGTTCATTATATCCAGACAGATGCTGCTATCAACCAAGGAAACTCAGGCGGTCCGCTTCTGGACATCAATGGAAGAGTAGTTGGTATCAACCGTATGATCGTTTCTCCGAGTGGTGGATCTATCGGTTTAGGTTTTGCAATTCCTATCAATGAAGCCAAATCAATCGTAGAAGAATTAAAATCCGGCGGAAAAGTCAAACGTGCTCGGTTGGGAGTCGCTTTAGATGATCTTACTGAAGAGACGGCAAAGGAACTTAAACTTTCCGGACCAGAAGGTGCATTTGTTCGCCAAGTCCAGAATGGTAGCGCTGCCGCAGAAGCTGGTATCGATGTAGAAGACGTGATTCTGGAGATAGACGGAGCTAAGATCAAGAACGCAAATGATGTAGTTTCTAAGATCAGAGCTTCTAAAGTGGGACAACGTGTTTCGATTGTTGTATTTAGAAAAGGCCAGATCTTAAAAATTTCGGTTAAGCTGGCGGAGTGAATAAACCCTTTGGCAGGACATACCTTAAATCCGGAGGATAAATTTGACGATGAGATATCTCTTCGTCCCTCCTTATTCTCCGAGTTTATAGGACAAAAAGAGATCCTGTCCAATCTAGGTGTCTTCGTAGGAGCCGCCAAAAAAAGAGGCCAGGCCCTGGATCATGTACTTTTATCCGGGCCCCCAGGTCTTGGCAAGACCACACTTGCAGGTATCATTGCCCAAGAGCTTGGCACTCGGATCGTAGTAACTTCTGCTCCTGTTTTAACAAGAGGAGCAGACCTCGCAAAATTACTCACAGATCTAGAAGAGAGAGATATATTATTTATAGATGAAATACATTCCCTAGGCCGCAAGGTAGAAGAGATCCTATATCCTGCGATGGAAAATTTCATGATCGATCTCCTCGTGGGAGAGGGGATCACAGCTCAAACCATTCAGATCAAATTAAAACCGTTCACTTTGATAGGAGCCACTACTCGCAGTGGGCTCATCTCTGATCCACTCAAGAGTAGATTTGGTATCCATTTCCGTTTGGAATATTACGACGATGCCGAAATGAAAGATATCGTCCTAAGGTCCTCCAAGATCCTGGGTTATGAGATAGAAGAAAACGCTGCTTTCGAGATAGGAAGAAGATCCAGAAAAACCCCAAGGATCGCGAATCATCTTCTCAAAAGAGTAAGGGACTTTGCAGAGGTAAAAGGAGAAAAAACAATCCGGATTCCCTCCTGCGAAGAGGCATTTTCCCGCCTCGGGATAGATGAATTGGGCCTCGATAGAATGGACCGCCAGATCTTGGAATGTATGATCGATCGGTACAAAGGCGGGCCAGTAGGTCTAAAACCGATCGCCGCAGTAATCGGAGAGGAAGAAAGGACTTTAGAAGACCATTACGAATCCTATATGGTAAGAGTTGGCTTGATCAATAGAACCTCTTCCGGTAGAGTAGCCACGGAGAAGGCTTATAAGCTGATGGACAGAGTCCCTCCGGCTTTCGGCAAAAGAATAGAAGAAGATGCGGCTCCCGGCCTTTTTTAAAAGCGAAATAGATAATACAGGAGATTTAGGAGAAGACGATCGTCGCCTTCTATTCGCCGCGTTTTTCGTATTTGCATTTGCTTCCTTCTTAGTCGCTCACCTATTTACACGCAATATTCTATTCAAAATTTTGGGAGAAGACCCGATTGTTCAGGTAAAAGAAAGAGCGGAACGAGAAAAAATTTACGAAGTACTATTAGAACAAGAATTCGTTGATAAAAAGATCAAGGATGAATACAAAGCACTGTCTAACGTAGAATCTGCAGGTTCAGGCGGAATTACAAAGGAAAAAGGATTTCATACACTTTCTCCTTTCCGTGAATTTGTGATGGGAAATATTTTCAGAAATCCTTCCAAGGCAAGTCCTCAAAATTCTCAAAAGAAAACGGAAGAAGAAAAAGTATACGAAGTCGCTATCTTAAAACAAGATCCTGTAGAATTTACAAATCCAAATGAACAAACTCCGGAGCAAACTCCAGCTACCGGAAGAATGACTAAGATCCCATTCAATTATCGTTTCCAACAAGACATGTTATTTCGCTGGGACGGAAGTTCTTCTATGAGTATTCCTACTAAGAAACTCGTGGGTTACGAATATTTTAAAAGAATGCTCCGCCAGATTGAACAAAGTTTTTCGCCTCCGGGTGGAGGAAACTTTGGATATCGTGACGGTGCTGGAACTGTTATCAGAGAGGCAATCGAACCAGGAGAAGCAAAAGTCCAATTTTTGCTAAACGATGCAGGTCAAGTCATCGATACAAAACTTATCTCTTCACAAGGACAAGCTCTCGTAGACCAATCCTGTGTAGATGCACTACGAGGACAAAATTTCGGAAAAGTTCCTGAAGATGTAAAAGCGCAAGGAATGATCTACGGAATTACTTTTATCTTCCCTCGTATTTATAGAAGATAATCTAGTCCAATATTTCGCTCTAAGCTTGCGAAGATCAAACAGCGCTTAATTTCAGATTTAATCCTTTTCTTAAAGATTCGAATTTTTCATTTGGAGAAATTCCTTTTGCATCCATTGAAAGTTCAGGGCGAATCGAATTTACAAAGTACATATCCACTTCTCCCTTTCCTTTTGCTTGGACTTTTCCTCTATGCTCGCATACAAAAAAATCTTTAACTAATTCATAAGTAGAACCTGAAATATTTAAATGCCCTGGTTTACCCGAAGATTCCATTCTGCTTGCAAGATTGACTGCATCTCCCCAAACATCATATGCGAATTTATTAGAACCTATCACTCCGGATGTAACAGGTCCTGTATGAACTCCCACTCTTAATTCCCAAAATGGAAGTCCCATTTGCGATTTGGATTCTGCCATTCTTTGCATGAATCTGAGAAATTCTAATCCAGCTAAACAATTATCCACTGGGTGAGTAAAGTTTGTATTTGGGATCCCTCCTGCGCACATATAAGAATCACCGATCGTTTTTAGTTTTTCCAAACCTAAACGAGATACGATTGAATCAAATTCAGAAAAACAATTATGTAGATCTTCTACTAGATCTTTGGGTACCATCTCCGCTGCAATTTTAGTAAATCCCACAAAGTCTGTGAATAGTATACTTGCAGATTCATAATATACAGGAGTAACAGATCCTTTGGATTTTAATTCTTCTGCTACAGGTTTAGGAAGAATATTCAATAATAGTAAATCTGTTTTGTCTCTTTCATCTGCGAGTTCTTTTGTTCTTTCTATTACCTTTTTCTCCAGATTGACAGATAATTCTTCACTGGTATTGAATGCTGTTGCGATCCTTCTCCCCAATGTAGCTGCATCTGCAAATGTCAGTATGAACAGTCCCGCAGGAGTAAGATATCCCGGTCCTATATGGAATTGATAAAAAATAAAGTCGTTCAATATAGCTGCGTAGAAGATCCCTAAGCCGAGTAACATCAGTTTCGCGCCCTGTAAACCTTTGAATATGGCTATGGTCAACATGATCATACCGTAAATCCCTGAGAATACGATCAGCGCTTGGTAATAAGGAAGTGTATAACTGAAGAGCGCGGGAGGAAGCACTATAATAGAAAGACAAGGCGGAATAGAGACTGCCATAATAACGATCATTGCAGTCTTCCCGAACTGAGCAGGATACAAAGTTCTCATAAACATCGCCATAAACGGGACGCCTAGATAAAAGGAAAGATATTCTATTCTGACCATGATATTCCAAGGAGCGTCCCTAAGAGCCTCCCCTATAAATCTATCTCCGCTGAAAAATACCCTGGAAGTGATTGCAAGACAGGTAAGGGAGAACCAAAGGATCTCCATTTCTTTTTTGCGAAATAAAAATAGACCCATATGATATAAGCCCATGATGAGTAAAGATCCTGCCAAAAACGCGCTCACCATTCTGCTCTTGTCTCTTGTCGCAAAAATTTCGGAAGAGTCGCCAAGTAAGATCGGCATTTGAAAACCACCATTTCTATGATAGTGATTTGAAATATACATCACTAGATCAACTTGTTTGGCATGAGGAACTGAACTTGTTTGAGCAAGATATTCAGGACTTTCTTCTTCGGGAGAAGGTCCAGGATGCCCATTATAAGCGACTAACTTGCCGTCCCAGTATAAGGAGTATGCGGAGCCTTGGCCGTCGTCGATTCGTATTGCAAGATCGGGAGAATGTTCTGGAAGATATAATCTTAGATGATATGTGATGTAACCTATTTCAGGTAAAGGTTCTCCCTTTAAAAGATGACCGTTCCATACACCCGGAACAGGGATGAAGCCACTTGGATCAGAAACAAGATCGTCTTGGAAATTTTTAGGAGGAATGAGTTCCTTCCAATAATATCTCCAATCTCCGTTTAATTCTACTGCTCCGTCTTTTTTAAAATCCCAGTTGCTTAGGTCTAAGGTTCCATTTTCTGCCTTGGGTCTTTCTTTACCTTTTGCTTGGCTGCAAGCGGAGAAGGATATAAAACAAAGTAGAATTCCTAAAATGAAAAAACGAGCCCGTCGACCTGAATCACTCATATGCGTAGATCAATAAGGGAGAAAAAAGCCATTCCAGCGAGCATTTTTTATAATTCGGTCGATTCTTCGGAGATTATTTCATAGAAGAATTTTCATGTCGCTCGTTTGAGTAGTGTGCACATTGAATCGTTTTTCTAAGATATTTTTTAGGTAATTCTGACGGAATACAGGTTCCAAATTTAAAAAACTGGACATCTATGACTGGTCATATTATAATTCGAGGTATGCAACTATCCGCTGCCGAATTCAAAACAAAATGCCTTAGCCTTATGGACAGAGTTCACGAAACCCAGGAAGAAGTGATCATCACTAAACATGGAAAACCAGTGGCCAAGTTAGTAACCATCAAAGATAGTACTGCAGCTCGTCTATTTGGTTATCTAAAAGGCCGGGTCATAGAGAATGAAGATATCGTTCCGAGCCTAGGCTTACATTGGGATGCGGATACTAAATAGATGATCGTTCTGGACACTCATGCTTGGATTTGGTTGATGGAAGGAGATCCTAAAATGGAAAAAGAACCCATTCTTAGGAAATTATATAGGCATATTCCTCATAGAGGATTATTCATCTCCGAAATATCAGGCTGGGAAGTAGGGATGCTCGTAGCCAAAAAAAGGATCCAGATCTCTGGAACTTTAAATCGATGGTTGCAGGATGCATACAATGCTCCAGGCATCCAACCTTATCGTTTAACTCCTGAAGTAATTGTAGAAAGTGTAAATTTACCTGACTCCTTTCACGGAGACCCAGCAGACAGAATGATCGTAGCGACTGCGAGAGTTTTGAATGCAGAACTGGTCACCAAAGATAAAGAAATCATTAAATACGGAAAAAAAGGAAACCTAAAAGTAATTTCCCTCTGACCAGATTAAAAAAGGTCTTTAATCGCCTTCCAAAGTTTAGCAAATTCCTTTTTTCTTTCGTCTTTGTCTTTTAGTTTTAATAATGTCTTTTGGAACCCGTTTGTGCCGGTTATCTTAACACGGTTTTCATTCAGAACTTCTACTTCGTAGAAGACTTCGTCCACTTTATAAGAAAAATTCAATGTGCTTGTAGATTTCATTGGATATTCTTTATCTTCTAAAATTGCCTTTGCATTTCTGAAGTCTAAAAATACACATTGGGTATTTTTGAGCATAGGCTCGCAAAATTTTCCTGCAGGAGGAGGAACTGGTTTAACTCCACATCCAAAAAATGCTAAAAGCAGAAGTATGAAAGAATATTTCATTTCTTAATCCTCTACCGGGAGTTTTGTTTTTAGGGTCTGGTTTTTGGAGAGAATCTCTCTTGCGAGATTCAGAACTTCTTCCTTTCTATCTCCTGAATTCGGATAATATTCTTCTAATAATAAGATCGCTTTTGGCGAAAGGTTTTGGTAATAGAAGATCCTTGCTTCTAAAATTTTAGAACTTCCTGTTAGAAAGTCCTCATTTATAGTTTTGACCCTTCTTAAATAATTTAAGGAAGAAACATATTGTCCTGCTCTAAATTCGGACAATGCGATCATAAAATCTGATTCCCTTGCAGAAAGTAGTAAAGAGCCTGAGATATCCTGTCTGGAAAGTATCTTTTTCAAGAACTCAGTATTTCCAGAAAGTGCACTTCCTGCCAAGCAGGTCCAAGCATAACCGGATTTTAATTCAGGACTTAATTTTTCAGGTTCAATCGAGATCAAAAGTTTATTCAATGCGGAACGACTTAATTTTTGTCGTATGGATTCACCGAATGCGATCAGATAGCGGTTATCAGTTGATTCTAAAAATTCAGGATCTATTGCCTGTGCTCTAAGCGCTTGTCTGTAAGAATCTTCTACAAGAGGAAGATAAGAACTATCTTGTTCTAAAAATTCCTGGAAACCGGTGTATGCAATTTTAGAAAGAGTAACAGAGTCGAATCTAAAGCCTAATAGTAAAAATTCGTAATATCCCGAAAGTGCGGCATAATGATAAGAGATACCTTCTTTAGGATTAGATGTTACAAAATCTTTTGCAGTAGATTTGAATTCTTTGATCTCTCCTTCTTTTGGCTCACCTTTTACGATCCCTTCTTGGAGTAGTTTTCTTTCCTTTTCAAGAAGTAAACGTCTATCTCCTGCGAACAGGTTCTTGATATCTTGTCTGAAAAAAAACGCGATCCCCGCCAAACCTAGCAGGATCAAAAAGAACACTAACGGTTTGTAATTCGCTTTTTTTCTGTAACTTCTGTGGTTGGCTTGGTAGAGCATGTATAAAGTCAGATTCTAAAAAAAGCCTGGACCTTTCACTTATTTTTTGGGGTTGGAATTCCTACTCTAGCTTGACTCTCGGACCCCTGCTGGATTCCGTGTAAATATGCCTTATAATTATGATTTTGACGAGGATTACGAAACAGACGGCGACGCGGATTACCTCGACGAGGACGCCGTAACTTTTGTATGTGAGGATTGTGATCATCGTTGGGAAGATGATGCAGACGGATCTTATGACGGCCCAGAAAATCATATTTGCTCCATGTGTGGCTCTTCAAGCGTAATCGAACTCTAATCTTTTTGCGGTCCGGCTTTTATTCTAAAGCATCAATTCGGGCCGCGTTCCCAATACTTACTGTAATCTTTTTATTTTCGAGTTCTATTCATTCGGTTGATTTCGATCAAGTGTATGAATATTATAAAAAAGGAAACTACGACACTTTAGTAAAAGTTTCCAGATCTGGTCTTAGATCCGGAGAGCTGGATTATAAGATCCTTTTATTATACGTTGCTTCTGAATCCAGTTTAGAAGAGATAGATAAAACTCTTTTAAGCATTTATTCCAGATCCAAGGATCAACCTTCTATTTTTTATAATTCTGTTTTTTTATTTTTAGAACGTGCATTGGTTTTAGAATCATATGAATCGGGCACTCGTTGGGGAAAAATTTTCCTAACTAAGGGAGAGTCTTCTGTTCGGTATTCCGAAGGTGTTTACACATACGCTTGTATATTGTATTCTTCTCAGGACTATGAAGCTGCGAATTCCATTCTTGCAAAACTTAAGTCTGTACCTACAGATTCTAAACTAGGAAAACGGATCCGGATCTTAGAGATGAATCTGGAAAAGAGAAAAGAGGAAAAATGAAACCTGGAAAAAAAACAAAGGGTTCAAAGGGTTTAAGGATCCAAACCGGAGAATTGAAGGGGAGATTGATCCCTTCTCCGGTTAGTCCTGAGGGGAAGAGTAATTTTACTCCTGCGATCATTAAAAAATCATTATTTGATATCATTGAATCTTTGCGGCTACAAGGCCTCTTGAATTTAGAAGATTCTGCATTTGTGGATCTATTTTCAGGTTCAGGTCAAATGGGGATCGAATCATTAAGTAGAGGTTTCGCAAGAGCAGTGTTTTTGGAGCTTGCTTGGGACAGGTTCGAAAGCCTAAAAGGTGTTTTGGATAAATTAGGAAAACCTCATTTAGTTTTACGTAAAGATGCCTTCAGATTCTATTCCGGTTTTGATATTCCTGAAAAAACAAAAGTTTATTTTATGGATCCTCCTTATTCTTTCTGGGATAAGAAAACTGAAAAATTGAAAACAATAGTAGAAGAGATTGCTCAAAACGAACCGGGTGTTGCGGCAATTATTGTTCAGTCTCCTCTTCCTTTGAACTGGGAAGGATTTATTCCTCGTTCCTTCGGAAGGAATACTTTGAATGTCAGAATTCTGGCTTAAATTCAAAAACCTAATCCGATCAGAATGGACCTCCGGAAATCCTTGGATCCATTCCGGAATTTTTGTATTTGTTCTTACTCTTCTTTGTTTACTTACCAATACTTCCTTGCATGTGATGGGAGTGGATATCAGCGAATTTATTTCTCTTTTTTACGGACTGATCCCTTTATTGTTAAAAGATTTAGGCGGAGTATTTGTTTCTTCTTATGCATTTTTTGTAGGCACGGCAATTTTATTTTTAGGTCCCGATTTTTCTGAATGGAAGAAGGGGAACAGGATTGCAGTATATAAAATTTATCTAATTCTATCTTCCGTTTTATTTCTTTTGTTCTGTGGATCTGTTTCGGAATATCCTCAAGTATACGGAGAATTTTTCTATTATAGACATTCTTGGATGCTAGGATTTCTGTATTTTATTACAGATCATTTTTCTCCCTTCTTCTTTAAATCTGTTCTGTTCTTATTTTTAGCTGTCCAAGTCGCTCGAGCAGGGGTTCATTTTTGGAAATCCAAATCTTATGAATCTTTGATTCGGTATGCGGTTTTTATAATATTATTTTATTCTTTTCATCTTTTGGGATCTGCTTGGGGAGTTTTAGTTGTTTCTTCATTTTATTCCTTGGATATTCAGATTTCTCGTTCTAAAAAGAATTTGAGCTTTGTAACAATTGCGCTCTTAGGTTTTGGATTTTCTTTTTTTAACAGATCTCAGAATGGGGGCCCTGTATCTAAAGAAGCAGTGGCGCATTCTTCTAATACGAACGTTCTTATCATTTCTGCAGATAGTATCCGCCAGGACCAGTTAGGTTTTGTGAAAGGGGAGAAGGATAAAACTCCGAACATAGATCGGCTTGCTTCTGAATCTCTTGTGTTTTTAGATCATCATTCTACGATCCCTAGGACATTTCCTTCTTGGGCAGATTTCCTAAGTGGGAAATATTCTTTTGAACATGGGATACAGGATATGTTCCCGGATCGAGAAGATCGTTCTAAATTAGGGAATTCTATTTCTACACTTCCTGGTATTTTAGGAAAATCTCATAGAACATTTGTGGTTTCTTCTTTTGCGGGAGATATTTTTCCTAGAGCGAATTGGGGATTTCAAAATGTAGATGCTCCGAATTTTAGTGCGGAAACATTAACTCAGCAGAGAACGATTGAGTCTCAGGTCTTCTTCCTTCCCGTTTTGACAGGGACTTTTTTTGGAGGAGGAGAATATCTTTCTTCTATCAGATCTCTTCCGAGCCTTGGGGATGATTCTCGGATCCTTCCAGATCTCTTTTCAGTATTTGAAAAAAAGGATCATCCTTTTTTTGCTCTGTATTTTTCTTCCGTAACTCATTTTCCATATAGCCCACCTTATCCTTTTTATAAGAATACTGATCCGAACTATTACGGACCTTCTAAATATTTCCGTTTCGTAGATCCTAGTAATTCTGAAAAGCCTGATAAAAGAGAACAGGAGCAAATTCGTTCTATCTATTCTGCCTCATTGACTGCTTTCGATTTTTCAGTCGGAAAAATTTTGGAAGAGCTGAAAAGAAGAGAGTTATACGACGATACACTTATCATTCTCACCTCCGATCATGGAGAGTCCTTATTTGAAGAGGATCATAGTCATGGTCATGGAGAACATTTGAGAGGGGAGGGTGTGACCAAAATCCCTCTTATTATCAAATTCCCTAAGTCTTTTGAGAGAAAAGAAGTCCGGTATTTTAAAGGGATCACAACCTCTTTGGATGTGTTCCCTACAATTTTGTCAGTTGTTGGAGTTCCTACAGGTCCGGAACTTTCTCTTAAGGGAAGAGATCTGACCAAACTTCCAAAGGCAGATACTTGGGCAGAAGATCGTTCTGTCTATTCTGAGACCGGGATTTGGTTTTCGGATAGAGGAGATCATTTTTTTCAGAAGGATAGGATCCGATATCCGAATATTCTCGAATTACATACAATTGATCCGAATGACGGAAATAGTGTGACTGTTTCAGATCCTTATGCAAAAGAGACTGTTCTTTTTTCCAAACATAGAATGCTCCAAACCAGGACCAAAAAGCTGATCTATGTTCCTAGCCCTTCCGGTGTTTTATATACCTGTTACGATCGGATTTCTGATCCCTGGAATACAAAACCTCTCCCTGCTTCTTATTGTGGGGATTTACAACGCAAGTTGGAGCTCCTACTGATAGGTTCCGGGAAATGGAAGAAGGCGGGAGAATATTTCCTTCCAAAAACCGAACCTTGATTGAACTGTTTTTTCTTTCTTGTTCGGAAAGACTTGAAGTACAGGCCAGAATAAAAATCCTGGAAATAATATGCCCAAAAGGGAAGATCTCCGCTCCGTTCTGATCCTGGGATCCGGGCCGATCGTTATCGGCCAAGCCTGCGAATTTGACTATTCAGGCACCCAGGCCGCCAAAGCCCTTCGTGAAAAAGGAATTCGAGTTATTCTTCTCAATTCCAATCCTGCTACTATCATGACTGATCCAGATCTTGCGGATGCCACTTATGTGGAACCTCTGACTGTCGCAGTCGTCCAAAAAATTTTGGAAAAAGAAAAGCCGGATGCGATCCTGCCTACTGTAGGAGGTCAAACGGCATTAAACCTTGCTTTGGCCTGCCATAACGCTGGGGTATTAGAAAAATATAATGTAGAACTCATCGGCGCCAAAATAGACGCGATCAAAAAGGCAGAAGATAGAGAACTTTTCAAAAGAGCAATGGAGAAGATCGGGGTAAAAGTTCCTCGTTCAGGGCTCGCAAATAATTTAAAAGAAGCAGCAGAGATCAAGGCTCAGATCGGACTTCCTCTGATCGTAAGACCTGCATTTACTTTAGGTGGAACCGGAGGAGGGATCGCTTATGACGAAGAAACCTTCGACGAAGTGGTTGGCAGAGGTCTTAAGGCTTCTCCGATTAGCCAGGTATTATTAGAACAATCCGTTCTTGGTTGGAAAGAATTCGAGTTAGAGGTCATGAGAGACCTCGCGGATAACGTAGTAATTATTTGTTCTATTGAAAATATAGATCCGATGGGAGTTCATACTGGTGATTCGATCACAGTTGCTCCTCAACAAACACTTTCCGATAAGGAATACCAAAATTTAAGAGATATGTCCATCAGTATCATCCGAGAGATCGGAGTGGAAACAGGTGGATCTAATATTCAATTCGCGGTAAATCCTGAAGACGGCGATGTGATCGTGATCGAGATGAACCCTCGTGTTTCTAGATCTTCTGCGCTTGCTTCCAAAGCAACAGGATTCCCGATAGCAAAGATCGCTGCGTTACTCTCCATTGGATACTCCTTGGATGAGATCAAAAACGATATTACAAGAGTTACTCCTGCCTCTTTCGAGCCATCTATTGATTATGTGGTGACTAAGATCCCAAGGTTTGCTTTCGAGAAGTTCCCTGGAACAGACGACACTCTCGGGGTCCAGATGAAAGCCGTGGGAGAAGCCATGGCAATTGGAAGAACTTTCAAAGAAAGTTTCCAAAAAGCAATGCGCTCTTTAGAAATCGATCGATTCGGTTTTGGTTCAGATGGAAATTTTGCGGAGTTAGTTGAATTCCATACATTATCTACTCCTCAAAGAAAAGAAAGGATAGATTCACTCTTACGGAGACCGAACGATAAACGTATCTTCTATGTTAAAAAAGCATTAGAAGAAGGTTATAGCGTAGAAGAGATCCATAACCTTTGTAAAATAGATCCTTGGTTCTTATACCAATTCGAAGATCTACAGAACTTAGAAAAAGAATTTGTACAAAAAGGAAATTCTGTCTTAGGAAAACTGAAAAAAGCAGGATTCTCTAATAGGCAATTGGCTTTCCTTGGCAAAAAAGCTGAGATAGAAAAGATACTTTCTTCTTCCCAAACTCCTGATAAGAAAAAAGCAGAAATAGGTTCCATCCTCAAAAAAGAAGAAAAGAATCTGGAAGAAGTATTAGAGTCTTCTAAAATAGAACCAATCTATAAGAGGATCGATACTTGCGCTGGTGAGTTTGAAGCTTATACTCCTTATTTCTATTCTTCTTACGATGAAGAAGATGAAACAAATGTCACCTCTAATAAATCAGTTATCATCTTGGGGGGCGGGCCGAATAGGATCGGACAAGGGATCGAGTTCGACTATTGCTGCTGCCATGCTTCCTTTGCTTTGCAGGATCTGGGCTTGGAATCTATCATGGTGAATTCTAACCCAGAAACAGTTTCCACTGACTACGATACTTCTGACAGATTGTATTTTGAACCTCTGACTTTAGAAGATGTAATCCAGATCTATAAGAAGGAAAAACCGGATGGAGTAATCATCCAATTCGGTGGACAGACTCCTCTTAAACTTGCAAAAGATCTGGAAAGTAGGGGAGTTCCAATTTTAGGAACAAGCCCTGATTCCATTGATAGAGCAGAAGACAGAAAACGTTTCGCAGAAGTATTAGAAAAACTGAAATTGATCTCTCCTAATAACGGAATTGCTACTTCTATGGAAGAAGCAAGAAAGATCGCAAATAATATCACTTATCCAGTGCTTGTCCGCCCAAGTTATGTACTCGGCGGAAGAGCAATGCTTATCATCAACGAAGAAAAAGAGTTGGATAAGTATATGGAGAAGGCTGAAGAAATTTCAGAAGACAGACCGCTTCTTATAGATTCCTTCTTAGAAGACGCAGTAGAAGTGGATGTAGATGCACTTTGTGATGGCAAAGACGTATTCATCGCCGGTATCATGGAACATATTGAAGAAGCAGGGATCCATTCTGGGGATTCTGCATGTGTTCTTCCCCCTCAATCTTTATCCAAAAAAGTATTAGAAGATATTAGAAGCGCCACAAGAGCACTTGCATTAGAATTACAAGTCAAGGGATTGATCAATATACAATACGCAGTTAAGGAAGAAGTTGTATATGTGATCGAGGTAAATCCTCGCGCATCCAGAACAGTTCCTTTTGTATCTAAAGCTCTTGGGCATCCAATCGTAAAATACGCTACTCGTATCATGATGGGAGAAACATTAAAACAACTTCCTCTTCCGAAAGAAATGGCATTCCCAACCATAAACGTGAAGGAAGCAGTATTACCTTTTAATAAATTCCCTGGAGTGGACACAATCCTTGGACCTGAAATGAGATCCACAGGTGAGGTGATGGGAATCGCTGATACTGCGGGAGAAGCATTCTTAAAATCTCAGTATATGGCCGGAGAAGAACTTCCTTCTCAGGGAACTGTATTCGTTTCCGTCAATGATAAGGATAAAAAAGATCTACTAAAGTATATCAAGGATCTTTCCGATCTCGGATTCATTTTGATCGCTACAGAAGGAACTCATAAATTCTTATCAGAAAATGGAATACTATCTTCCAAGATCAATAAGGTATATGATAATCAGTTTCCAACTGCATTGGATTATATCCGTGAGAATAAGATCCATCTTATACTGAATACACCTCTTAGCAGAGTGACCAGAGATGATAGTTTTGCGATCCGCCAAGCAGCGATCCGTTATAAGATCCCATGTTTGACCACTGCAAGTGCAGCTAAGGCTTTGATCAAAGGAATGGTGGAGATGACTGATAAAGGTTTCACCATTCGTTCTCTACAAGAGATCCATAGTTCTCGGTAAGTCCAAGGTAAACGCGGGCTTTACTCTAACTCTCCACCTAGATTTGTACAATCTACGCCTGCGGAATTTTCGTCCCAAGGTGTAGAGCCAGTACTATAATAGATTTTTTTCAAAGAATAATTTCTTACTGAGCAAGTTGCAACTCTACTAATCTTTGAACATTCGCTAATTGGATCAGAATTCGGGAGATAAAGAGCACAAAGTCTCTTTATAGATTCATTTGCACTTGTATTTAAATTGATGCAGCTGGATGAGTTCTGTGTGTCGCAGGAAATGGATTTTGGAAAATCCAACCAATTATTGGCGGGTGCGCTGCAGCATCCCGGCGAATCATTCGGGAAAGGCGCAGATAAATAAAAAAATAATAGAATTAATAAACTGAAAGGAAAGAGGATCTGTAAGAAGTTTTTTGTATTCATAAATTGGAATAAACTCCTTTTAACCTTGTTTCGCAATGTTCAGTTGATTCATTGTTTCCCCAGGAACTTCCATAATAATATTTTAATCTAAAAATAGATGATTCTTCGATAAGAGAACATTTTGCCGATTTCCCAGTTAGGTCACAACTTACATTATGTTTATATTGACCTCCCTGGAAATTGCACATGCTCAAATGGATAGATTCATGAGTTGTATCTTTAAATTCGATACAGTCATCTAGTAAAGTGCAAGAACCAGAAAATTTAGGAGTTTGAATAATTAATAGAGAGAAGACAGCTTTTTCGAACGGGTCCAGAAGATTTTCTCCACAGGGTGGAGGGCATTGACAGTCGTTCATAAAGAATGGAATGAATAGAAAAATTATTATTTTAAGATATAGTTTCTTTCTGTTTATCATTTTATTGAAAATATAAATTTAACGTTAGATGCTCTTTTATATGGGACAAGCGGTTTTTCTGAAAATTATTTCTTTTCATAGATATGTAATAGGTTTCTGAATTTATTTTATACAAATTGGGTATGACTAAAGGACTTACTGAAGATCCTTACCGACTACCCGCGGCAGCGAAGCGTAGATCTTTAGTCCGGGCTTCGCCCGGATGAGCGATAGCGAAATCGAAGCAGCGCGACCCGAGCAACGCGAGTGGGGCCGCCCGAATCTTTCCTTTATTTTATCAGTTTTAGTAGTTTGAAATTATTTGTCAATAATGAGTCTCAAAATCAATTTGACAATTTTCTCCTGGGAAAGATCGTAAGGGGAAAGAGGACAATAATGGAAGAATACTGCCGCCCGATCCGGATTTCTGAGAGGAACTACTTTATTGTGGATCTATGCGCCAACTGCGGACATGTGCATTTACATTTTGAGAATGGCTCATTGAAAATGGACCTTCATAAATTGGAGGACCTTCATAAAACAGTTCAAGATGCCCATGCTTGGATCCTGGAAGAATTCGCCGGTTATAACTGAAGTTCAAGAACTCCTATCTTTCTACTATTTGGATCTCCACTTGAGTTTTATAAACCAGTGGAGATTTTCTTTTTAACCCTTCTTAGTATTGGAACCTGATGCAGTTCCTTCCATCTCTAAAAACTAGGTTATTTGCGCCTATTTGTCATATTAAGTTTAGAATCATTCTAAAAATTTTTCTTTTCTAAATATTTAGAGTTGATCTAGATTTAGAATAATTCTAAACTATGAGCAGAGGTAGAAATATGAATATTAAGATGATTAGCACATTTCTGTTTCTTGGGGCTATTTTTTCTCATTCTTTGAACGGAGAAACTTTGACCCGAGAGAATGGGGCACCTGTTGGGGATAACCAAAATTCTCAAACAGCAGGAGAAGCGGGTCCGGTTCTACTCCAAGATTCTCATTTGATTGAAAAGTTGGCTCGTTTCGATCGGGAAAGAATTCCGGAGAGAGTAGTGCATGCAAGAGGCACTGGAGCTTACGGAACATTTACAAGTTACGGGGATCAGAGCGAATTAACTAAGGCTGTCTTATTCTCCAAAAAAGGAAAACAAACCAAAGTATTCGTTCGTTTTTCTTCTGTTGTACATCCGAGCGGATCACCGGAAACTCTAAGAGATCCGAGAGGATTCGCAACTAAGTTTTATACAGAGCAAGGAAACTGGGACTTAGTTGGAAATAATCTACCGGTGTTCTTCATTCGAGATGCAATGAAGTTCCCTGATATGGTGCATTCTTTGAAACCTTCTCCGGTAACTAATTTGCAAGATCCGAATCGATTCTTCGATTTTTTTGCACATGTTCCAGAAAGTACGAATATGCTGACTTACTTATATTCTGATTTGGGAACTCCTGCTACCTATAGAGAAATGGATGGAAACGGAGTACATGCATTCAAGTTTGTGAATTCTTCCGGTAAAGTTTCCTATATTAAGTTTCATTGGAAAAGTTTACAAGGGATCAAGACCTTAAACTCGGACGAATCTGCAAAAGTCCAGTCCCAAGAATTCAGTCATATGACAAAAGATTTATATGATTCGATTAAAAAGGGAAATTATCCTTCTTGGGAATTGGAAGCTCAGATCTTAGATCCGGAAAAATTGAACGATTTCGATTTTAACCCTTTGGATGCAACCAAGGAATGGATTAGAATTCCTAATCTGAAAATTGTAACTCTTGGAAAAATGACCTTAAACCAAGTTCCTGAGAATTTTTTTGAACATACGGAACAGTCCGGTTTTGCTCCTTCTAATTTAGTTCCTGGGATTGAACCTTCTGAAGATAGACTCTTGCAAGGAAGATTATTCTCCTATGCGGATACTCAAAGATATAGATTGGGTGTAAACGGTATTCAACTTCCTGTGAATCGTCCAATCAGTGTAGTTTCTTCTCATGGTCAAGATGGAGCTCTGAAGTTTTCTGAAGGAAAAGGAAATATAAATTACCAACCGAATTCCTACCAAGGAGGACAGTCCAGGTCCGGAGGAATTTATTCTGAAGAATCGAGCTATAAACTTTCTAACTTTAAACTTAGCGGCGCTACCCAACAGGCGATGATTAGAAAGACCTTAAACTTCAAACAAGCGGGGGAAGTATACAGAAGTTATAGTGAGAAGGAAAAATCCACTCTGATAAAGAACTTCTCTGGGGATTTGAAAGCAGTTCAGAATCCTAAGATCAAAACCAAGATCATAGCTCATACTTATGCTGCCGATCCGGAGTATGGAGAGAGGCTTGCGAAAGAAGTTGGGATCGATCTGAAGGAAGTGAAAAAGATCGCAGGTGAATTGGAGTAAAGTTTCTCCGAAAAACCAAAACATAGCGGCCTCTTCGGGGCCGCAGGGAGTGGGTTATGAGATTATTTTATTTTTTTCTAATATATTTTGTGTGTGGAATTTTCTACTTTTTGCTAGCCCAGGAGGATGGGTATAAGGCAGTTCAAGATGAAAATGCTAAATTTTACGATTCTGCCAAAATTGGAGATATAGTCGTTCTGGAAAAATTTTTGGATTCTGGAACGAATATAGAATCTAAGGATTCCAAAGGATATACCGCTCTTATTTATGCCGCCTATTATGGACAGGAAGAAGCGGTGGAGTTCCTACTAACGAAAGGAGCGGATCCTTGCTCTAAAGATAATAGAGGAAATACGGCTCTTATGGGTGCAGTTTTTAAAGGGCATCTTGGGATCGTAAAAAGACTGTTTCAGGCAAAATGTGTGGTGGATCAAAAGAATATTTCTGGGCAGACCGCGCTCATGTATGCAGCTCTTTTTGGAAGAGCGGAAATTTTCAAATCCCTCCTGAATTACGGTGCGGATCCAAATTTGAATGATGATTTGGGAAATACTGCATTTTCTCTCGCGGAAGGACAGGGACATACGGAAATTCTGGATCTTCTTCTGGTAGGAACTCCTTCCCATTAAGGAAAAATTGTAATCTTTCCTTTGGGATCCGGCTGCCTATGAAATCTAATACGACATAATTCAATAAAGGAAGAAGATAATCTTATAATTATATCAAGGAATCCACAGATCTTTCGATCCTTATACTGCAAGGGGCAAACTATGCAGATCAGAACGGAAGGACCAGGCAGAGAAGAAGGATATTCATCGGCGGAGCCAAAGGTATCTAATGTTCCTGAAAAAACTTCCGCGCCTTCTGTGAGTTTTATGGATCTAATGAAGTCAATCCAACTCCGCTCTCAAAAGGTCTTGGAAGAAGGGCAGAAGTCAGAGATCAAAGAAGAAAAACCTTCCGAAATCGAAGAATCCAAAGAGCCTGAATTATTTGTAAGATCCGAAGAAGAAGATGTAGAAGAAACCGATTCGGAAGAAGAGAACGAAAAATTAGTTCGTCTTTCTGAGAAGAAGGCCCAAAAGGCCGAACTGGGAGAAATCAATTCTGAGCTGGAAGAAGAGATCGATACCGAGTTTGAGGCGGAAGAATTAGATTCTCCTTTTATCACTCAGATGAGCGTGTTCTTGGCAGGACTCGAGGCCAAAAAAGAAAAAGAAGTTTCGGGCGCAGCAAACCAAGAAGAGTCTGTATCATTTAAAAAAATCCAAAAACATTCCAAAGAAGAAGCCCCTAAGGTTGAACAAAAAGAAGAAGCAGGAAATGTTTCTGTTCTAAAATCAAATCAGCCGGAAGAAAAACGTTCTGTTAAAGAAACCAAAAAAACTCCAGAAAAAGAAAGTCTGGATGAAGGTTTAAAAAGTTTGGAAGAAGCACGCAAATTTTCCAAACCAGCAAACGAAGAAAAAATCCTAACTGTATTAAAAGATTCTCATAAAGAAAATTTTATCCCTGAATCAGAGAACTGGAAGATCACCAGAGATAAAAAACAAGAAACTCTTTCAATGGTTTCCAAAAACCAAGCAGCGAAAGCGGCGCAGGTGGAAGAAGCTTCCAAATCGGATACTTCCGGTAAAGGTTCCGGGAACCAAGACTTCTCCCAAAGAAATGGGAACGAAACCACATTTACTCTTTTGAAGGCAGGCCTTGGTGTAGTAGAGAAGAACCAAGAAGTTTCAGGACAAAATTCTAAAACTTCTAAAACAAATCAAGGTTCTGGTATGGATCGTTCTCAAATGAAGGAGAACTTTCAAAGATTGGTTCAATCAGCAAAATTGAATATTGTTGAGAATGGAAGATCAGAGGCTACTCTTAGATTGAATCCAAGAGAATTAGGAAGAGTTTCCTTACGTATTACTGTAGAGGACGATAAGGTCCAAGGTAAAATTTTAGTAGAGTCAGATCAGGTGAGAAAATTATTCGCAGGTGATCTGGAGCAACTTCGCAAAGATTTTAAAGAACAAGGATTAGATCTTCAGTCTTTGATCGTGGAATCAGAGGACTCATTACGCATGAGTTGGGATGGACAAGATTCTTCCCGATTCTTCGACCAAGAAGGTTTTGGATTTGAGGCTTCTGGTTTTTCAAATTCTTCTGATTTAGAAGAAGTTTCAGAAATGGACTCTATAGAAAATTCAGAATTCGCCGAAAAGAATACTGATAAACGCTTAAACATTTTGGTTTAAGGAGAGGATCATGCCTGAAGCAAACGCAGTTTCTAATGAAGCTACACGTAGCCGTTATCTCGAAGGAGACAGAAGTTACGATTTAAGGAAGCACTTTGATAAATTGGAGAAAGAAGAAAAAAGTGGTCTCCAAGGTATCGAGGTCCGCTCCACTGCGAAAGCATTAGGAAAAGATGATTTTCTAAAACTGTTGATCACTCAACTTTCTTCTCAAGACCCTACTAATCCTGTTAAAGACCAGGACTTTATTGCTCAGATGGCTCAATTCTCTTCCTTAGAGCAGATGAATAATATCTCTCAAGGAATTGGTAAGATGACCAATCGCCAAAGTTTCTCTCTTGTGGGTAAAATCGTTTCTGGTCCTGATTTTGTGACCGGAGAGAATGTGGTAGGAACTGCTGGAGCTTTATTCTTCGATGGAGAAGGAAAGTCTTTCGTAAGAGTAAACGGTAGAACTGTAGAGATCGACGCGATCACTTTAATCACAGATCCTGCAATATTAAATCAGCAAGAAGGACAGACTGGAGCACCAGCCCCGAAAGTTGGGGCTTCTGCTGATGGTCCTAATACAGCTGTAGGAACTCCTACGGCTCAACCTTCGCAATCAATGCAAACACAACAATTCCAGAATACATTACAAAATCAGAATGATTCTGGTTTTGAAGAAACAAGTTCCGGGGCTCCTGGTTGGAGTTTTCCCGGAAAACCGAACGATAGCAATTATTAATTAAATAGAAAATTTCGAGGTATAAGCGCCATGATGAGATCCCTTTATTCAGGAGTTTCCGGTTTAAAAAACCACCAAGTGCGGATGGACGTAATCGGTAACAATATTTCCAACGTGAACACTCACGGTTTTAAAACGGAGCGTGTTACTTTCCAGGATATGATCTCCCAAGAGTTAAGAGGAGCCTCTGAGCCTAAGGAAAACATTGGAGGGGTCAACCCGCAACAAGTTGGTCTTGGATCATTGATCGCTGCGATTGATAAGATCATGACCCAAGGTTCTTTGCAAACTACTGGTAAGAACACTGACGTTGCGATCTCCGGAGAAGGTTTCTTTATCGTTAAAGATGGAGACAAACAATTCTATACCAGAGCTGGTGCGTTTAACTTAGATAAGAATGGTTATTATGTAAATCCTGCAAACGGATTGAAAGTGCAAGGTTGGAATTCCCGCCTCGATGAAAAAGGGAATAAGTATATCAACTCTTCCGCATCTATAGAAGACATCGTAATTCCAGTTTATTCAAAAGAGCCTGCAAGAGCCACTTCCAAAGTAGATTTCAGATCCAACTTAAATTCTTCCGTGCAAGCTGTTCCACCTGATGCAACTCCTGAAGAGATCACTGCAATGATCAATGATCCGGATCCTAAGGCGAGAAGAGGACACGTAACTACTATCAAAGTTTTTGATGACCAAGGTGCTGAGAGAGAATTCAAAATGGAATTCTATAAAGTGCGTGAGAATACTTGGAAGGCAAGAACGTCATTAACTGATTCTACTCAACTTTCCGTAGATGTTGCTGCTACTGGTGGACAAAACACTCAAATGCCTGGCTTAACTGAACTTGAGTTTGGATTTACTCCTGATGGAAAGATCGTTTATGTTTCTGACGGAACAGATGTGATGAACACTGGAAAACTGAGCGCAAAAGTTTCTTTCAAACTTCCTGGTAATCCACAAGTTCAAAGTTTTGATCTTTCTTTAGGCGAGACTGGAATGGTAGACGGGATCACTCAGTTTTCTTCTGACTTTACTACCAAAGCGGTAAAACAAGACGGATACACTATGGGATATCTGGAGTCTTTCTCCATTGATAATTCAGGAACTGTTACTGGTGTTTATTCCAACGGGATCAAACAACCTTTAGCAAGAATTGCAACTGCAGTTTTTAATAACCCAGCTGGTTTGGATAAAGCAGGGGATACAATGTTTGCATTCTCCAATAACTCAGGTGAACCTTTGATTGGAGAAGCTGGTATTGCAGGTAGAGGAAAGATCAACGCTGGTCTATTAGAAATGTCGAATGTGGATCTTTCTGATCAGTTTACTGATATGATCGTTACACAAAGAGGTTTCCAAGCGAACTCCAGAACGATCACTACCACAGACCAAATGTTGCAGGAAGTCCTGGGTCTGAAACGTTAATCGTTAACTTAGATCTCCTATTCATTTTGTTTGCGCCCGTGGGATCTTTTCCTTCGGGCGTTTTTCTTTTGTAAGTCGTATAAGAGTATATTTCCGATTGCAGTATCTATTTCTTCGACTTAGCTTGTTTTTTTAGATTATACCAGAGACTAACGCAGTGAGAGAAAAAAAGAAAAAAACCGGAACAAAGAGCAAATCAGAAGGAAAGAATACTAGGTTCGGATCTATATTTTCATCCAACCAGGAATTGTTCCGGGATTGGGATCCAGAAGAGGCCTCCTCTTTTGCAGGACTTTTCGAATACAAATCTGTAAGCTCTGGCACAGTTCTAATTGCTTCTGAAAAATCTTCAGCCTGGTTCTATTTTCTTTTAGAAGGAAAATGTGAAGAATTCACTAAGGCTTCTTCTGGAGAAGAGCTGATGATCCGAAGCCTGGGGCCTGGTTCTCATTTTGGAGAAGCAGGATTTTTCCATTGGAAAGAAGGTAAGTTCGGAGTAAGAACAGAGACCGATTCTAAACTTTTGAGGATCAGCACTAAGAACTGGCATAAATGGGAAACGGAACATCCAGAAACTTCTAAACGTTGGAAAGAAAGATTAGAGACTAAAAGATTTTTTAGAATGGCTTCTTACGAGCCAAGTCATAAGGAACTTTTAGGATTTATTTCCAATCTAGAATTATTATTTCATATAGATCGTAGAAAGATTGGAGAATTGACTCCGTACTTGCGATGGTTATACGTTCCAGGTGGAGAAAGGTTGATGCTCCAAGGTGAACCTGGAAATTCACTTTTTGTAATATTATCCGGAAGATTTAGATACAGCGTTTCTGACGACCAAGGAAATATCACCGGAGAAGGTGAATTTGCAAAAGGAGATATTATAGGGGAGATGTCTCTACTCACTGGAGAACCTCGTTCTGCTTCCGTATATGCGGTTCGTTCTTCTCAGGTAATCCAAATTTCCAGAAATGGTTTTAGAAAATTTATCTCTGAGTCTCCAGAGGCTTTATTCCATGTGACCGAAACTATTGCCAGAAGATTGGGACAAAAAAATAAAGAATCCTCTCGATTTGGTAGAAAAGTCCATACGATTGCGCTCGTTCCAGTCACAGAAGGTTTTCCTCTCAGAAATTTTTCAAACGAACTTTCTAAATCCTTAAAATCTTTTGGTTCTGCTCTCCCTGTAAACGAGGAAAAACTTTCTAAGTTCTTAAAAGATAAAAAGATATATCAAAAAAATGGAATACGATTTGGGATCCCTGATATTCTCTCTTGGTTTGCGGGTTTAGAGAAGGAATATGATAATGTTGTCTTCGAAGTGGGGCCTTCTGGAGATCCTCTTTGGACGGAGGCTAGTCTTAGACAAGCGGATCGTATCCTTCTTCTTGCCGAAACTGGAAGACCTATATTAAAAAACTCTTATTCTTGGAATTTGATCCAAGGAGAAAGTTTGGGTGAAACCACAAAAGAATCCGTAATCTATTTGGAAGATTCTTATAATCGTTGGGAAGAATTAGAAGATACTCTTCACGAATTGCCTGGCCAAAAGCTTATCTTGAGAAAGAAAAGATCAGGAGAATTTGATCGTATTGCAAGAAGATTAGAAAGTAGGTCTGTAGGAGTTGCTCTTTCTGGTGGAGGAGCAAAAGGTTTCGCGCATTTAGGATTACTCAGATCCTTAACGGAAGCTGGTATCCCAATAGATCTGATCGGAGGAACTAGTTCTGGTTCCATCATGGCCGGATTATTTGCAATGGGTTACGGATTCGACGAATCTCTTAGACTGATCAAAGAAGTTTGGATAGAAGCAAAACTTACAAGAGATTATACTCTTCCTTTCGTTTCTATTTTGAGAGGTGTAAGATATTCTAAGGCTATCAAAGAATTTTTCGGAAATAGAAAGATAGAAACTCTATTGATCCCTTTTTTAGCAGTAGCATGCGATCTTACAAATTCAAAACCGAAAGTATTCGAAGAAGGAGAAGTTTGGAAGGCAATCAGAGCAAGTACTTCTATACCAGGGATTTTTCCTCCTTTTTATACTGACGGCGCTTTGTATGTGGATGGGGGACTTTGGGATAATCTTCCTGGTTCTTTAGTGAGAAGAAAAGGCGCTGATGTATTGGTTTCCGTTGATTTAGGAGCTGGATCTCAGCCGAATAAGGATCAAACTTACGGATTATTGGTAGAGTCAAGATTTCCTGGCGAAGGCCCTTCTGCCTTAAAACTTTTGGGAAATCAGTTTATGAAAAAGGAAGATAGATATTCTTTCCCTCATATAGGTGAGTTGTTCATGAGATCTATGTTATTATCCAGCCGAAATAATCTTCTTAAAACAAAAGAAAATTCTGATATATTCGTCGAATTACCAGTGAGAGATTTTTCTACCTTCGATTGGGATGAATATAAAAGATTATATGAGATAGGTTACGAACATTCTCAAAAATTCGTAAAGGATTGGTCCAAGATCATTAAGGATAAAGTATATTCCGAAAGAAAGACGAATTAAGCCAAACGGCCGTTTTTCGAAGGAATATCCAAGGCTAAAACTTGAAAAAAACTCCTTTTCACGATTTTAAAAGATGCTTAGGATGGGATAATCAGGATGGAATCCAAGTTTAAGCAATATATCGTAACGGATTCCGCTACTCTTGCAGGAAGACTTTCGATCCTCCGTACCAAGATGTCGGCTGAGCTGATCAATCTGAAAGACTTTTTTGAGTCTAAAGAAATCAGAGATACTCCTCAGTTCGTAGACATTTTATTTTATATCTCCGACAAAACTTTAGAGTCGGAACATAGTAAGATCAGAGAACAACTCAAGAATAATCCTCTAATACTAGCCCGGTTTATTTTGAACGCTGACCTTGGTTACGAAGGTTATAAAAATACGGAAATCGAAGATGATCTGATTTTTGGAATATTGCCTGAGATCACTTCTGATCTTCATCTTTCTAAAACATTAGCAAACGGATTTTTGCATCTGCATATGATCACGGATCAGTTTGATCTATTACATAAGATCAATACTGCAAAATATGAGATCAACAGATTGACCAGGATCGGTATCAGCTTAGCTAACGAAAAAGATTTTGATAAACTTTTAAGAGAGATCTTATATAGTGCAAGAGAGATCTGTAATGCAGACTCAGGTTCCTTATATCTTGTAGAACAAGACGATATAGGATTTATTCGAAATTTACGTTTTAAAATTTCAGCATTGAGCATTGATACAGAAGAATTCATTCTTCCGATCAATAAATCCAGTATTGCAGGTTATGTTGCGGAAACTGGTAAAGTCCTGAACATACAAGATGTTTATGATCTGCCTGCCGATGCAGAATTCTCTTTCAATAGTAATTTTGATATATTATCGAATTATCATACAAAATCCATGTTAGTCGTTCCTATGAAAGGTCATAGGGGAGATGTAGTAGGTGTTCTTCAGCTCATTAACCGCAAAAGGAATTTTAGCCAGAAATTGAGTGTAGAACAGATGAAAGGGGAGGAAATCCAACCTTTCGATGATTATTCCACTCAACTTGTGCTTGGAGTTGCGGGACAAGCAGCCGTAGCCATCCAAAACAATTATCTATTGAGAGAAATCGAAACATTATTCGAAGGATTTGTAACTGCATCAGTAAATGCGATCGAAGCCAGGGACCCAACCACAAGTGGTCACTCTTTTAGAGTTGCTGTATTGACAGTTGGACTTGCGGAAACATTAGATCGAGTAGACTTCGGAAAATATAAGGAAACAAAATTTTCCAAAGAACAGCTCAAAGAGATCCGATACGCTTCTTTACTTCACGATTTCGGGAAGGTTGGAGTTCGAGAAAAAGTTTTGGTTAAGGCCAAAAAATTAGAAGATCTTGAGATCGGTCTGATTGATTGGAGATTCCGCTACTTAAAAAAAGATTTCGAATCTAAATTAAACTTAAGAAAAGTAGAATATTTAAAAAAACATGGACCTACAGGATACATAGATTTTGAAAAAGCGATAGAATTTGAGTTCAATGAAGAATGTAAAAGACTTACTTCTATGTTCCAGATCATCAGCCAGAGTAATGAACCTTCTATATTAGAAGAAGCGAATTCTCAGTTTTTAGAAGAGATCGCCAAGATACAGTACATCACGACAGAAGGAGAAAATTTAGAACTTATCTCTCCTTATGAATTTGGATTTTTAACCATCAAAAAAGGTTCTTTGGATTTTGATGAAAGAAAAGAGATTGAATCCCACGTAGAGCATACATTTCAGTTCCTAAGTAAGATCCCTTGGACAAATGATCTAAAGATGGTGCCAACCATTGCACATGCTCACCACGAAAAATTAAATGGAACAGGATATCCAAGAGGACTTTCCGGAGAAGATATCCCGATCCAATCTAGGATCATGACTATCTCAGATATATTCGATGCATTGACTGATCAAGATAGACCGTATAAAAAAGCGGTTCCTGTAGATAGAGCCTTGGACATTTTAGAAATGGAAGCCAAGGAAAATCATTTGGATGGAGATCTATTAAAAGTATTCGTAGAGTCCAAGGTCTGGGAAAAATTAAACCACCAAGGACATCTTAAATAAATCTAAGGTTCCTCTCTGGTCCAATCGGAGACTAATTTTAAAAAATGTTCTCCTCTTTCTTCAAAGTTTTTATATAGATCAAAACTTGCACAAGCTGGTGAAAATATTACAGACGAAACTCTTGCTCTTCCTGAACGCACTGCAGTTTTGATTTGAGAAAAACCTTCTTCCAAATTATCCGCTAATATTAAATGAGCACCTAGGATAGGAGAGATCACTGGAGCCCAGGTCTCCCTTGCTTCTCCGATCAATAAAACCCATCCGACTCCTGTGGCCAAAAATTCTTTCAGAGGTCCTAAAGGTTCAGCTTTTGGTCTTCCACCTAAAATAAGAAAGGTCCCTTTTTTGTCCTTCCAAGTGTTTAAACCGGCAAGCATACTATGAAGGTTCGTAGATTTGGAATCATTGATAAAAGAAATACCTGCCGCTTTTCCTGCATGTTGGAAACGATGAGGAAGTCCTTTAAAAGTCCCAATTAGGTTTTGGATATGCTCCGGTTTAGCACCGATAGCTTCTGAGGCTAGGATAGAAGCTGCCAGATTATCTAAATTATGACCGCCTGGGAGAGGAAAGTTTTTAGCATCATAAATTGCTTTTGCAGTTTTGATTGTTCTTTCTTCTTCCGAGATGATCGCATCATTTCCTGATTCTCTGCCGAAGACCAAAATTTTACAAGACCATCCCAATATCTGGATTCTTTCTTTAAAAAGTTTAGAACTGGTCACAAGAGTATGACGAGGGTTAGTGGAATCTACAATTCGAGTTTTTGCTGCAAAATAATTATCTAAATTTTTATGCCTTTCTAAATGATCCGAGGCAAGATTTAATATTACAGATACGTTAAGTTCTAAAGGACCAGAATCTTCTAACTGATAGCTAGAAAGTTCCAACACTGAAAGTGGAACCGGTTTTAGACAAAAATCGCTGAAGGCCAAACCAATATTTCCACCTGCAGTCGCTCCAGGAAAATCTTCAGAAACTAAATGAGTAGTCAGAGAAGTTGTCGTGGATTTTCCGTCTGTGCCTGTTACTCCTATCAATTTTCCGGAATAGAATGCTCTTGCTAATTCAACTTCGGAAACTACTGGGATCGCGAGAGAATTTGCTTGGGAAATTACAGAATGAGAAGGAGAAATGCCTGGACTTTTTATGATGAGTGCGATTGGAAGAAGGTCAGCTAAGATTACATCTTCGCCTACGAACGTTACATTTGAATCTGGCACGGCTTCCGAATTACAAAGAACGGCATTCGCCTGTCTCTCTTTCAAGAGTCGGAGAGCCGCCATGCCGGAAACTCCCCCGCCGAGAACCAGGACTCTTTGGCCTAATAAGGAGGTAGGAAAATTCTTCATCTTGGGGAACTTGGTTGACAGGCTATTTTTTGCATCGAGAATTGTCTCTAAATTATCGCTAGGGTAGGTTCCTTTGCTCGATCATAAGGTACAGGACGGAGTTCTAATAGTTTACCTCAAGGGACGTTTGGACGTTTCCATCGCAAACGAGGTGGAAGAAAATCTGAACGATCTAATCGATAACCAAGGACATACCAGGGTTATTCTGAACATGCAAGACGTAGATTATATGTCTTCATCCGGATTCAGGGCTTGTATTTCTACACTCAGAAAATTGAACGCAAAAGAAGGCGGTCTCAAAATTTGTGGGATCAAACCGGCGGTTAAAAGAATTTTCGATGTGATCGAACTTACTTCTTTATTTGATATCCGCGAAACTGAGGACGAGGCGCTTCGAACCTTTCGTGCATAACCGATGATGGCATTACATCGGGTTCTCCAAGAAATCGTAGAAGAAAAAAAAAGGGAAATCGAAAGTATTCCCGAATATAAACCTGCTCCATTTTCTGGAGTGGGTTTGTGGCAATCTCTACGTTCTCGCAAATTTTCAATCATCTCAGAATGTAAAAAAATGAGTCCTTCTTCCGGCATCATCCGGCAAGAATACGACGCAGTTTCTATCGCAAAAACTTATTCAGAATGTGGAGCTACTGCGATCTCAGTTCTCACTGATAAAAAATTTTTTGGCGGATCCCTTGAAGATCTCAAAAATGTTTCTTCTCAGGTCAATATACCTATATTAAGAAAAGATTTTATAATAGATACAAAACAAGTAGCTGAAGCTCGAGAATTTGGAGCAGCCGCGATCCTTCTTATTGTTCGTATACTTACACCTGAAAAACTCACTGAACTGATCAAAGAAGCCAAAAAATATAATATGGATGTTCTTACAGAGATCCATACAGAAGAAGAAGCAATCATCGCTACGAAAGCAGGAGCGAATATTGTTGGGATCAATACTAGAGATCTGGACGATTTTAGCATTCATCAGGATCTGGTTCCTAAGGTAGCTTCTAAACTTTCTCCTAATATAGTGAAAGTAGGAGAATCCGGGGTCAAAAGTAAGGCTGACTTGGACGAATTTCGTTCCCATGTGGACGCTGCACTTATCGGGACCTATTTTATGGAAAAGTCAGATATCCGTAAAGCCTGGCTGGAACTTTTCTGAGTTTGGGTTTTCACAAAAACTTTTATAATATTCAAAAATTAGAATATACCTAAAAAAGTTTGGGCGGCTCTTCGCTTTGCTCAGACCAGGCTACTGCGGGTTCGCGCATACGCGCTCATCCGGCAAGCCGGACTAGCGCCCTGCGTATCCTTGCCGCGGGCTGCAAGTTTTGCACGCAGAGTCGCGAAGCCGCAGAGAATTTTTGTAGTAATTTCCAATATCACAATATTCCCTCCGCGTCTTTGCGCCTCTGCGTGATTTTACCGCCCTAATTTTCTAAAACGTACGTTTGGAGAACGGATCTTCTTCTTTTCGGATTGGAAAAAAGATATTGCCTAACGAATTGTGTGGAATGTAGAATGCCCTTTCGTCTTTTTTAAGGCCAGTTGGGAGGTTTTTACATGGCGTTTGAAGAATCAGGGGAAGGTTCGAGCATATTCGGATCGATTGGTGACTCGTTCAAAGGAATGTTGACTGGGGTAGTTTTATTCCCTCTTTCCTTATATTTGATATTTCAAGTGGAAACTTGTGAACAAGCAAGTGCGGCTCTCAAAGGTGCATTACCTGCATCCCAAGCAAAACCTGGGATTGCGTCTTATGTTACGGGTAAATTGAGCGCTGATGCATTGGGTGGAGAATTCGTAAAACCTGGAAAGTATATTTCCTATTCTCAATCTTCCGAAGTATACGCTTGGGAAGAAACTAGCAAAGAAGATTCTAAAACCAAAAAAACAATCTATGATTGTGAATTGGATTGGATCTCTTCTCCTAAAAATCCTAGAAATTTCAAAGATCCTGCATGTAAGTCTAAACCTTTTTACCAGGCTACTGTAAGGGATAGTGACCCTCTCTTTGCTTCCGACGGGAAAATTAAAACCGACGAAGGCAAAACCTATAGCGTGAATTTAAGCAAAGTGGATCTAACTTCTGCGGTACCTTCTGTGAGCCCAGGATCAGCGGAGTTGGTAAAAGGAATTGCTGAAGGGGATTATATCTACCTATCTCAAAAATGTGCAAGCAACCAAACTGAAGGTTGTGAAAGGGTCAGTGTATCTCTTGTCCCAGTTCCGGAAGAAAATATGACTTTCGTGGGATCAGTGAACGGAAACTCGATTGGTCAATTTATTAGCGAAGAAGGTAATAAATTTTTAAATGCCTCTGTGGGTGATTTCCAATCCACAATGAAGGACATCCAAAGCGATGATAATACAATGAAATGGATCATGAGAGCTGGTTGTTTTATCGCTATGTGGGTAAGTTTTAATCTTCTTGCGGGACCTTTACTTTCTCTTTTAAGTTTTATTCCTCTTGTGGGAGAATTTGGCAAAACCGCTCTTTCTCTAGTATTCGGAGTTGTGGCTTTCGTAATTACTGCGATTACCATTCTTCTTGTGAAGTTCTGGTATATTTGGTTAATATTGGGACTTGCTGCGATAGGTTACGCTATATACAAAAAGAAAGCGGCAACCGCTTAACTTACATATTCAAAATGTAATAAAGAAAAAGGCCGAGAATTTCTCGGCCTTTTTTATTTTCTGTGGCTTTCGAGACCACTCATTGTAAATAAAAACTTTCCAAAAATTAAACGTGCGTTTACTCGAAAGCTAGATTAAATCATGATTTAGAACATGATTTTAAGTAGTATTCTTGAGAAATAAGAGGCGTATAAGGGCTTTAAAAATAACGTACGTTATCCTAAAAATCATCAATTATAGTGAAAAAAATCCTTGTCTATACCGTTATAGTATGTACCAGTATAGCGATCGATACACGATTAGAACAATTGATATAAAAAAAGATTGAAGGTTTTTTAGAACCACGGTATAAATAGAAGCCGTTCTGGTTCTAAAAAATAACAATTGTTCAAAAAAGCGAACATAGACCCAGAGAGGTTTAAGGGATGAAGATGCTGCCAATAGGAGAACTTACAGGGGAGAATAGTCGCCTCTTAGTTTTTAAGAAAAATATAATTTTCATTTCTCTTATATTATCATTATCCGCGGCCTGCTCTCATGCTGGAACGGATAAAAACGGAATTTCTCAATTTTCGGATAATACTGATGACTACAAAGGTGTTTCTTTATTCAGTTTTTTGAATCCTTATCCAGTGGTGAAAAGTTTTTTCACCACTTTGGACCCAGTTGGCTTCAATGAGGCCTTGGGCGATTCACTCTCCCAAGCTCCAAGACAGGACAATTTAGGCACAATTCGCGCCCTAGAATCTGCTATGTTGCAGAGTAGAACCAGCGTCCAAACACTTTCTTTGGGCCTTGCAGACGTGATCGAAAAGATGCAAACTTCGAATCCTGCTGCATATTCTTCAATCCAGCCGGTTTTTGAAAAGATCCGTCATTATAAAAAACCTGTGGTTCGTAATCTAATGCCTCTTGGTGCGAACCAACTTTTGATCGAATATAATACAAAATCTGCGAATCAGATCGCTACTTCTATCCATGATACTGCTGATCTTTTGGTAGATCCTGATACTGTAGATACTCTTCATGATATAGAAGATTTTCTTTATAAAGGATTACGTAAAAATACTACATTCCGCACAGGAGTGGAGAATTTGTTAGGAGGATTTTTTGCTCCTTCTCTGCTTACTGATCGTACTTTAAAAGAAGGTTTTATCTCTCTCGTTTATGATTTCGGCGAGATGATGTATAAAGCTGCTGGATTTGAGGATCAGATGACTCCTCAAACTTCATTTAAGAATTTTATAATAAACGCCGAGAACTTTTTCACAGCGAATACTGTTTCTCCTGCGGAGCCCAGCGCTAACGAATATTCTACAAACGCAGCTTATAATTCTCCAGGAGGCGGTTTAAAACCTGCTGAATTAAGAACAATGTTGCGAGATCTATTCGTAACGATTAAGGGATTAATTTTTGCGCAAGGAGATGTAACTGTAAACGTTCTGAAAGAAACCGCTAAGAATGCATATTTATTAGATTTTATGCGTAATTCTTCCGGTTCCAGCCAGACTTTTAGAGATCTTTTACAGTTAGATGGTGATGGAAGAAATCGCCAAACGGATGTGGAAAGCCGTCCACTTTCTTCTCTTGAGACTCTATTTATTGTTCTTACACTTGCTGATAATTACGGTTACAGATGGAATCCAGCCCAAACAACTCACAATGCTCTAACGGATACTGGACCTTTTACTACTGGAGGAGAATTAACTTTAGGTGATGCAATGTTCAGTATGGGATCTGTTATTGGATCCGGAGATTCATTCAATTTTAAGAATATTACAGAATTGAGCCGCACTAGTTCCAAGGTATTTAGAGACGGTTCAATTTATAAAATAGGTTTTAATACTAGAGTTCTTTCTATCTTAGAAGCTCCTTCTCGTGGAGAGGCTCAACAAATTACAGATCCTGCTTCGGAAGCAACATTCGATAAATTATATAATAAAACAATTCCTTGGATGTTGGATTGGATCGTTAAGGTTACCTTAGAAGGTTATGGTCCTTATTATAGCCAAACAGACGGTGGAGGACAACCTTTAGCTCCGAATGGAAATCCTTTGCAATACCAACCTAGTTGGAATACTTCCAAATATTATGTGCAAATCGATCCAGGAACAGGCGGAGAGAGAAGGATTTATCTTGGCGGCGTGGATCAAACCGCTGCTTCTGCTGTACTCACCAATAAAGGTTATTATTCAATAACTGAAACGGCTCCTGCTCCAATACAAGTTGCGAGTGCAGAAGAAGCATTTTATAAAAATCTGCAATGGTTATTATACGAAAAAAGATTCGTAGCAGTTCTTCCTGTAAGAGCTAAGTTAGCCGCAACAGTAACTTACCAAGAAGCATTATTTATTACAGCGATCGGAAACGGGATCATGGGAATGATGAATCTCAGCCCGAATTGTGGTCCTCTAAAAGATGATTGCACAAACTTCAATGGGTTTTGGCAGAAAAAAGGAACTCCTCTTAAAACTTTTGATTCAAGTACACAAGCAGGACCATGGGTAGTTCAAGATACAAATCTGCAGGATTTATCTAATGAACCTGGCGACGCAGTTTTCTTTGTAGAAGGCTGGGGATACGGTTTAGCAGGTAACGAAGGTTTTCAAGTTACTGCAGTATATTCTGCATTATTCCCTCTTTTAATTCCTGATCCAACTACTGTATATGGAATGATCCCTCCTGTAGTATCTCAAAATGCCGGTGTGATCAAACAACTCGGTTTCTTGGGAACTACTGATACTACTGCTTCTCAAGTAAATGCTAACTGGAATAAAAGAAATCGTCTGACTCCTTTCATTGTGGCGTTGGCAAAAGCTCTCGGAGACGATGCTAAGGACTCGGCGAATAGACCACTGGGAAAAAATCCTTATAAACTATTTACTGGTCTTGCGGAGATATTCTCTCGTCCTTATGTTTATTATGGCCCAGACCAAACTTACGGACCTAATGGAGTATATGACTCTAATGTAAGTCCGATCCAAGGGACAGGAATTCCTTCTCCGGGACCTTCTTTTATTCAAATTAGGACTGTAGGAATTAGTTCCGGTATCCGGAATCCTAAAGCTACTCCAGTAGAATACAAACCTTCTAAAAATTACAGAACTCTCTTAAGTGTTTTGATAGAAGGAACTTCTACACCTACAAGCACCGATCGTAACCGTATGACGGACGGTCCTTTGGATCTATTAAGTAAAACTGATATTCTTTCTGGGCTTATCAAGTTCACTACAAATCTGGGAGATCCTGCGAAGGCTGATGCGAGAGATAAGATCATGGACGGTCTTTCTGGGATCTTGAATCAAACAAAACTTTGGTCAGACTGTGGTGGAGAAGCAAATTTCCAAACCAACTGCCCGAACCAATTCGCTATTGATGAAGGGATTGATTGGTTAGTATATCGTGTTGCTGATAAATACGATGATCGTCCTCGTAATGATCTATATGATCCTTCTTGGGTGAAAGTAGATGATCTGGTCAGAAGAATTCGTGACTACGTTTCCAGATCTTCCGGCTGGTCATTAGTAAAATCTTTGGATTTCTTATTGGATCTCTTGTTGGATATCCAACTCACAGCAGGTGAAATTACAAATACTTTGGATCTTCTTTCTTCTCTCTTCTATGTGGGAGATGATACTGACCTGAATAATTCAGCCCTGGATACAAGAACGTATACCATTTCTGATATCGTGACAACAAGCCTTCCTCCTGTTTTGGATTCAATGGCTCCGTACGGAAGGAATTTATACGCAACCGGTTACCAATTGGGTAAACCAGGAAGCTTCTTCAGTTTCTTAGAGAAGAATGCAAACATGTCTGCTCAATACTCTGTAGAAGAACTATTCGAAAACACTAAAGTACTTCTGAGATCTGATATGATCCAAACTTCTCTTATGGATAACAGGGCGTTCCTGTATTCTGCAGGAACTTTGATTGGATTGTTCGGAGATATTTATGAAAGAGGTCGTCGTTTCTCCGGATCTGATGCCTTCTTCTATGATAATTGGAATAACGGACAGCCTACGTCGACGTACTGGGATGATCTGAATGCGATATTCTCACTAAGATGAAAAATAGATATATAACGGGACTACCGACACAAATGAAGACGCAAACATTCAAGGGATTTTTACTTATCAGTTTCGCTGTATTATTCGTATCTATTGGATGCGGGGCGGAAAAACAAGCTAGCCTTTCTGATTCAATCTTTGCAAGTCTCGGGATTGCTACTGATTCCGGGGGAAGTCTTCCTCCAAGTGCGTCTTTAACTCCTTATAAGGATACAGATGAGCCTGCTACTCTTCCTGTAGATTTTGGAACTGCAGGACCTCAAGCATTATTAAACTTATCTTCTACTGACCAAGTGGATCGTTATAAAAGTTTGGAGATTGTTTTCTCTGAACCAATGACACAATCTACAGTGAATGGTGATTTTATTCTGAAAGAAAAAGCCGGGGCTTTATTGCCAGGGCCTGCCGTTGAAAAGGGCGGATCCTTTTACTGGAAATCAGGTGGAAGATTGATCTTCGACCCTTACAAAGAATTAAAACCAAATACTACTTATCAACTCACCCTAACTAGTGCTTCTAAAGGTTTAGAAGGTGGAAATCTTCAGCCTTATACAATAGAATTTACTACTGAGCCCGATTATTTGATCAATGCTACGTTAAACGGAACAGCAGTTGGTCCTGCAAATTCTTCCAAGGATTTAACTTATACTGATGCTGCTCCTGGAACGATCGCGATGAACTTGAATGCGAGTTTCTCTTCTCCCATCAGCGGCGCAAATTCTATCCAGTCGATCAAACTGAAACATTTAAGTTCTACTGCTGAGCATGTGATTTGTGCGGCTCCTCCTTGTGATATGACTGCACCTTTGGCTTCTTCTTTGAACCTGAACACTTTCTCTGGAGCTAAAGCAGGTCTAAAACCATTCCAGGGCGGGAATGCTTATCTTTTCGAGATCACTACTACAAGCGGTAAGGTTTTCCGCAGATCTTTGGGATTCAATTACGGAAAAGTGAATACTACTCCGTATGCTATGATCACAAATGGAGCTGTTGCGATCGTAGATGAAACTCAGGCTTTAAAATTATTCGGTCAGATCTTAGAAAGATTCACTAAGAACGATTATAAGATATCCGGTAAATCATTCTCGGATTTTTCAAATGCTCCTAAAAGCACTTCGAAAAGAACAAGTTATTGTATAGATTATCATTCAGAGATTAACTTTATCCGTAGTTTCGGAGATTCTACCGACCCTGATAACGGAGATGGATACTGCGGTGGATCGGGAGCAAATCCTGGAGCATTCGTAGGTAATGGTTGTTTCTTGGGCTGTTCCGACTTCGATATGGATGTTTATATCACCGGGGTCAATATTCCTGCTATGACCGGAACCGATCCAACAATCACTGCAAGTTTAAGTGTTCCTGCAAATAACAACCTGAAAGTTAGCATTAACGGACGTAAGGCGATTATTAATCTTGCGATTATTGCAAGAAACAGAAATTCCATTGGTCTCGGACTTGTGGGTTCTGGTAGTAAGTTCTATTTTACTACCATTGCAGAAGTGAATTTAAACGAAACTGCAAACCCTCGCGCTGCTGTTGGGAATACAAATACTGTGGTGGATACGAATGGGGAATTTAATATAGCTATTAAAACTCCTTTAACTATAGCAGCCCTTCCTGCAAACACCTCTTCCGATAATTTTTATACGAAAGAATGGTCTGACCATTTAAGAGTTAAAAATAATGCTGGAACTTTGGATTCTGTAGATTATGTAGATTCTACTTCTTGGGCAGCGGACCTTCTATCCTCCGTAACAGCTTCTATCGCGAACGATATGGTTCCGGCTTTAAAACCGGCAATTACTCAATCCATGTTAAAGGACGTTGTGCAAAAGGTTGCTCCTAATGCTTTAAACGCAGTTGTTACGTCCCTGGCAAATCCTGGTTTGGATGTAATATTGCCCGATTATCTTCCTGCGCCTCTCCAAAGTTTCCCTCTTTCTTTGAAATTGAAATTTCAAACAGATGTGGTTCCTACGGTTTCTGGAGCGAATAAAGGACTTGTTGGTTCTGCTTCTGTTGCGCTGGTAGCTAAAAATCCTTTGATCAATACGGATCCGAATTATCACGGACATCAATTAGCTTCCGGTTTTGTGAGCACTCGCCCTGTTCCGAATGCAGATGCTCTTACTAAAACTTTCCCATTCTCTAAAAGTTCTACAAACCCTGGACTTCTTTTAACTTTAACAGCTGATACTGTTACTCAGGCGGCTTATAGTCTCTGGCAAAACGGTGCATTAAACTTAAGAATCAATAAACCTTTTATTGATTCCATCACTGCGTATGCTGGTTCAGATCCTCTCTTTCAGTTGACCCAGGAACTCGTGAAGGTAGGAACTCTCCTAAATATTTTGGCTCCTGGTAGATCTACTTTGGTTGGTTTAAATCCAAGTGATTCTACAAAACTCATCCAGAACGTAAAATCTACAGATGATGTGGATATAGATGTGTATGCGATCCATGCACCTAACGGGGAGTTTAAGTTTGGCGGGGCAAGTTCCATTCCCGCACTCGTTGTAAACTTTACTGACTTAGAATTGAGAATTTATGGAAGAAGACCGAACGGAACTCAGATCGGATATCCTACTTTAAGTTCGATCACTTGCTCTTCTGCGGCAGCGGATAATGCTGCAAACAGTTGTCGTTATCTTTTGAATACTGTGCGTGTAAGTATCAAGGGAGATGGTTCTTTCAATTTTATTCCTTTCGTGAATCCGGATCCAACTGGAAAACCTCAGTATAATAATTTGAACGCTATGAGCCTTGTGATCAAAAAAGATGAGAACAGTATGGCTTATACCCTGGACATTCTGGAAGGAAATTCAGTGAACCCATTCGGATTGGATCCAAAAGGAATTTTCCAAGTGGTAGATCCTTTGATCCGTTCATTGATCATTCCTTTGGTGAATAACGTATTGAGACAGGTTCCTTTGCCTAAATCTTTGAATGTTTCTGCGATCACGAATTTTTCTTCGGGTGCAGTATGTAATCTTCAGTCTACTACGGATAAATTGAAACTGATCACTATCCCGATCCCGAATACGGAACCTTATCCGTATCTATTCGGAGGTCTTCAGTTCCAAGGAGCTGCTGCTACAAACCCTGGAACAGTGGTGCAATGTCCTTAAGAGCATATAGGAATTAGCAAAAGAGGATAAAGTATAGAAACATAATATTATAAAAATAGAATAAATCCTAAACCAAGAGTTTTCTCCAAAATTGAAAATAAACTCTTAAAGGCGGGGCCGGTTCTTCGAAAGAAGAAGGTCCAGTCTGAGGTTGGATAGGCACTGACGGGTGCCGATTCCTGCCGAATTCAAAAGAAATCATGCGATTGAAGACTGGAGAAAAAAGATGGTTACCGGATTGGGTGAAAGAGATAGAATTTTTATTAAACGGACGGTTGTTATAACCTGTCTGGCAGTGCCCCTTTTATTTTTCGGATGTAAAGATTCTGAAAAGGGGGGAGGCATGCTCGATTCATTCCTTAGTTCCATTGGAATTCCTATTGATGATGGAGGCTCAATCCCCGGGGCTTCCAATAATATTAATTATACTGAAACAGATACTCCTGCCACTTTACCTGTTGATTTCGGGACCGCTGGGCCTCAGGTCCTTCTCAATTTAGCTAGTCTCACTCAGGTGGATCGTTATAAAAGTTTAGAGATCGTCTTCTCCGAACCGATGGTTTCAAGCACAGTTAAGGCCGACTTCGTATTTACTGAAAATAATGGGACCCTTCTTCCTGGGCCTCCTACTGAAAAAGGAGGAACTTTCTACTGGAAGTCGGGGGGAAGATTAGTATTCGATCCTTATCGTGAATTAAAGGCAAATACTACTTACAAGCTAACCTTGACTTCTGCTTCCAAAGGATTAGAAGGAGGGGATCTTCAGCCTTATACTGTCAGCTTCATTACGGAGCCGGATTACTATATTACAATGTCCTTAAATGGCACAGGAGTGGGTCCGGCGAATTCTCAAAAAGATCTGACTTACTTAGATGCAACTCCAGGTACAATCTCCATGAACCTGAATGCAAGTTTTTCCAATCCTAGTAATCCAAACCAAATCCAAAGTATTAAATTAAAACATATGGGTTCCACTGCGGAACACGTGATTTGTGCAGCTTCTCCTTGTGATATGACTGCACCTTTGGCTTCTTCCCTAAATTTGAATACTTTTTCAGGAGCAAAAGCTGGGTTGAAACCATACCAAGGAGGGAACGCTTATGAATTCCAGATCTCTACTGCTGATGGGAAAACATTCCGTAGGTCTTTTGGATTTAATTATGGAAAAGTAAATTCTACTCCATATGCTTTAATATCTAATGCCTCTGCCGCGGTTTTTGATGAAGCTCAGACTTTAAAATTATTTTCTAATATTCTCCAAAGGTTTGCTCATGCGGATTTTAAGATCACGAATAAAACGTTTAACGATTTTTCCGGATCTCCTAAAACTACAGACGTTACTCCTCTTAGAGATCCGGACGGCAATGGGAACTTTTCGGACAGAAGATGTATAGATTTCTGGTCTATTACGGCTAATGATTTTCCGATCAGCGTAAATTACGTGAAAACCTACGGGGATATGCCGGGTCAATTCGGGAATGGATATTGCGGGATAGCCGGAAATACTGGCGCATTCAATATTACCGCGAGTTTTGCAGGAAATCTTCCTATGTGGTTGGATGTTTATATCAATAACGTGGTAGTTCCTCCATTAGCTCCAGACAATACCACCAATATCACTGATTCGATTTACGTTCAGGCTGACGGAGTGATGGGGATAGATCTGAATGGAAAAAGATCTGTGATAGATATCACTACTATAGGGTATTCTCATGATTGTACAGTCCTTGCTTGCCTGCTTGGGAACGACGATACTTATGCATTCTCTACCTCGGCGACATTGAACCCGAACTCACCATATACTTCTCGTTTGGCGAGAGCTAAGGCAAACGCAAGCTTTGATTCGAGCGGGAAAATTGCAGTAGCGATCAAAACTCCTTATACACCTACGGATGGAATTAACGGTAACTTTTATGTTTCAGAGTGGACTAATAATCTAAGTGTAGCAGGCGTAAATTTACTCGCTGCCACAGATACATTAGGTTCTTGGCTTTCTCCAATTACAGAAAGTGTAGCGAATAATGCAGTTCCACAGGCGACACCTTATATCACTCAGTCAATGCTTCGAGATATTGTGGAAAGAGTATCTGTGGAAGCAATGAATGCAGTATTAGTCTCATTGAATAATCCAGGTTTGGATGTTACTTTACCGGATTATTTACCTGCACCTTTGAATAATTTTCCTCTGTCTTTGAGGTTGATGGCCCAAAATGATGCGATCGTAAAATCGGACGGAACTAATAAAGGAATACTAACTTCTGCAAGTGTATCTTTAGTTGCTAAAACTCCTCTTGTAAATACGGATCCGAATTATCATGGGCACCAATTGGCTACTGGTTTTGTAAGCACTCGTCCTATTCCGACTGGAACTGCTATGGCGAAAACATATCCATTCTCCAGAAGTAATGCCAATCCAGGATTACTTTTAACATTGAATGCTGATACTGTGACCCAAGCAGCTTATAGTCTCTGGCAAAATGGTGCCTTAAATTTAAGGATCAATAAACAATTTATAAATCAGATCAAACAGTATGCTGGTTCTGATCCTCTTTTCGAATTAACCCAAGAGTTGGTAAAAGTTGGGACCTTACTAAATATATTATCTCCAGGTAGACCCTTAGTAGGTTTAAAACCAAGTGATCCGACTAAGTTTGTTCCGAACGTAAGCGCTACTGATGATGTAGATATTGATGTTTATGCTATACATGCTCCAAATGGTGAATTCAAATTTGGAGGAGCGAGTGCGCTTCCTACTCTGGTAGTGAACTTTACTGATTTAGAATTAAGGATATATGGCAGAAGACTTCCTGGAACAGATGTTGGTAGCGGAAGTTCTGTGCCTTGTAGTGTAGCCGCAGCGGATAGTGCTGCAAACAGTTGCCGTTATCTTTTGAATACTGTAAGAGTTAGTATAAAAGGGGACGGGTCCTTCAATTTTATTCCTTTCGTGAATCCGGATCCTACTGGAAAACCTCAATATAATAATTTGAATGCGCTAAGTCTTGTGATCCGAAAAGACGAAGCTAGTATGTCTTACACAATGGACATTCTGGAAGGGCCTACATTCAATCCTTTTGGTTTGGACCCTAAGGGAATTTTCCAAGTGGTAGATCCTTTGATCCGCTCTCTGATTGTTCCTTTAGTGAATAACGTATTAAGACAGGTGCCTTTGCCTAGTTCTTTGGCCTTGGATGCGATCACGAATGTTAGTTCTGGGAATAAATGTAGTCTTCAATCTACTACGGATAAATTAAGATTAGTTACTATCCCAATCCCGAATTCGGAAGCGTATCCTTATCTATTCGGTGGGCTTCAGTTCCAAGGAGCATTCGCTTCCAATCCTGGAAATGCGATCACTTGCCCTTAGGATAAAAAAAGAGGCTCAGTTTTTCGTGAGCCTCTCATACATTCCAAAATCTTTATAAAAGATTTACATCTTTCCGCCGCCGTATGTCTCATCGCTTGGAACGGAATCTTCTGGAGTCCAGCCTTGAGGTGTATGGCAAGATAGACAGTTCTTTAAGGAAATATTCTTTTTCATTAAATCCTTAAATGGAGGAAGAGATTTGAATTTTACGATAATCCCATCATAAGAACTTCTTTTAGGCTCTTCTCCGCCGCCAGGATAATAGCCACCATTTCCTTTTTCCTGCATAGTTCCGTCTTTCGGATCTCCTGTTCCATTCATCAAAACCTTACCTTCACAAGTACAGAAGGAAGAATCTTTGGTCTTATGGTCATGAAATGCGGAGAAAGCAGTTCCTCTTACGCCAGCAGTAGTAGTAGGAGTGCTGACTTCGAATTTTTTTCCTTTTAGGTTCACAAGTTGGAACCAAGCAAATCCGCTTTGCACTTCTAATTTACCGTCTTTGGATTCATTATACAGGCTGGAAATTTTCAGTTTTGTATTCGGCAGGATCTTAAACTCAGATCCCTTATAGAGAAGGGTGGTTTTGGAAGCGTTTCCTGTAGAAACTATATCTCCCTCTGAAACTAGGTCGCCCTGTTTTAAAATGTTCCAACTTCCCTTGCCGCCTTTTTGTAACTGTACTTTTCCTATCAGGAAGGAGACTCTCGCATCCTTCTCTTTATTCTCTTGGCTTATTAAAACCAAGGAACCGATGGAAAGCATTAAGCTTAAGATCATCCACACTCTTAATTTCATAAATATCTCCTTAAAATTCGATGGTGGTCCAAAGAGTTAACTCTTTGGTCAGGCGGCCGTAGGATACGATCCCGTTATTTGCACCGCCTTGGAATTGTTGTAAATACTCCGCTTTGGTCCTTTCGTTTCCAGACCCATCCACATAAGATTGTTCCCTGTCTCCGTCCTTGTCCCTGTTCCTTGATTCGGTATACCCTATAGAAACACGTAAAGAATCTGTAATATTCCATTCCGCGAATATTGAACCCCTTCTGAAGGAAGAACGAACAGAATAACCGGAAGAATTTACCAAAGGCCCTATGGTATTGGTTTGTATATTCCAATAATCCGATTCGGGACTTCCTGGCATGATCTGGTTTATCTGAGTTCGGTTTGCGGCGAGCATTCCGTCTCTTCCGCTTCCTCCTTCTAATCTACCCACGATCCTAAAATCTCCCCATCCTAAAGACAACCAGGCGTAAGCAGCATTTCCCGTAGAATCCAAACCTGGAGTTATAGCTCCGAACGGTTTAGAAACGTCTCTGATATCTCCGCCTTTCTGTTTTCTGAACACGTATCCAAGTCCAAAGTTGAGAATTTTTTTACGATCAAAATTAGCCTCAACAGCATAAGAGTCACTTTCTAAGGAACGAACATCTTTTCTGAGGTTAGTTAAAGGGTTATTATCTGAAGCAAGACATGCAGTTCCTTCTTTACAATCTGAAGAAGCGGCACCTGTTAAGTTAGCGGATCTATAAAAGAAATGAAGGCCGATCCTATTCTCATCACCTATTTTAGGTTCATAAGAAACTCTGGAAGAAAGATCGAAACCTGTGGAGTCAGTGTTTTGAGTTTGCCTGTAACCTTCTCCATTGGAAAGAATTACTTGGGCGGATATATTATTATCCCATTTCCCTGTTCCGCCTAACCCGATATCGGCGGGAGCGGGTGCGAATCCCAGACTTTCTAGAGGTCCTTTATCTACATATCTCCATCTCCAATAATTTTTCCATTGGGTGTATGTGTGTGGGAGTTCCTGCATTCCAAACGTTAGTGAATATTCTCCAAGTCCAGTTTCCCAGGTTTTGCGGATAAGTGCCCTTCTGATCCCTAAAATATAAGGATTAGATTTAGTTCCTCCGTCCATTCTTGTATCTGCACTTACTTGAGCAGAACGTAATAATTCTCCCCATAGTTCCAAGCTGACCCCTGTTTCTTTAATTTCTTTATTAATGGTCAGAAGGGTCCAAGGAGTGGAGAAACCCGGCTCTTCATTTGGATACGCGTTAGTAAGACCGGAGCCGCCGTCTCTCATTCTCTGGTTATAAGAAGGGGAGAGGATACCACCTATCTTTAAACCGTAAAAACCATCCGGTTCGTCTTTCTTGGTGGTAACGATTTCCTCTGCGGATAAATGTACGGATCCCATAATAAAACATGCTGCGGTGATCAGTTTTCGAATAGATGTCTTTTTCAAAGAGGTCCCCCTCGATTACTTGCCGACAAAAGTCGTAAAGAAAAAATTTCGTTTAGATAAACTTATCCTTACTCTCTTGTCTACCAGACTTTGTATTTAACAAGCTGGTCGATCCGATTTCTGTAGTTTCCATTCGATTGGAATAAACGATACTTCCCTTGGAATAAGATTGTAAAAAGGGAATCGACGGGGTAAAAGAATAAAGGATCAGTGGAGTCGGAACCGGAAAAAAATTTTCGACCATTCTTTCTATGCGCACGTTTAAAATATTATTCTGGTTAACTATAAACACAGTGATCGGCACAATGAATTCGTTGTTAGTCGCTCATAATTCCAAGGCTCCTTTTTGGAAGGTGTTCTTGGCCACTCAGGTGACTACACATTGTGTATGTTCTATAGTCGAGTTTTCTGTAGAATTCCTAAACCGAATGAACAAAGGGGCATTTTTTACCGGTGCTTTTCTGGTAGTAGCTTCTGCGATTGCGTCTGTCTTGGGAGTCGCGTCAGGCGGGATCATCCATGTAATATTATTAGCGGGAGAAGGAGTCGAAAGGCCCCACGGAGGATCTTATAATATTCTTCTAAGCAGCTTAATACTGGCATTATTCATTTCATTTTTAGAAAAATCCATGCAGATCCTGATTGAAAGAAGGAAGAAGATGGAAAGTGAGCTGAAAGATATCCAATACCGGACCTTTCAGAACAGGATGGACCCTCATTATCTGTTTAATACTTTGAATACAATACATTCTTTGCTCGTAACAGACCCTCAAAAAGCAGATAACGCTTTAATTTTACTCTCCGAAACGTATCGATTTTTGTCAGACCGTATTTTCGAAAAAACTATACCGTTTTCGGAAGAATGGGATTTCACGGTAAACTATCTGGAATTACAAAGGATACGATTTTCGGATTCTTTAACGATCAAGATCAAAAAAGTGGGGGATTTTTCCAGGTTGAGGATACCTCCTCTCACATTACAACCATTAGTCGAAAATAGTTTCAAACATGGATTAGAAAATCGTTCCGAGGCAGGGATATTAGAGATCAGTGCAACCGAAAGTTTCGGAAGAATAAAAATAGAGATCAAAAATAATGGGAACGAAAAACAGGAACATCATTTGTTACCTGAATATAAGAAGTCCGAATTTTCTCGCACCTTAAACAATATAAAATCCAGGTTAGAGTATAATTTTGGCGAAGCGGAACTCAAATTAGAAAAAGATAAATTCGGAATCACCACATTACGATTGGAATTTGCATCAAGATGAATAGCGTGCTATATAAAGTTTTAGTCATAGAAGACGAGGTTCCTGCTCGGGACCTTCTCCGCAAATTTTTGGAATATTGGCCTCAGTTCGAAGTGGGCGGGATCGCAAGAACAGGCTCTCAGGCAATCGATCTTCTTAAAAAAGAAAAATTCGATCTGATGTTTTTGGACATCAATCTTCCCGAAAAAACTGGCTTACAGGTCTTGGAAGAAATAGGAGAGAGTCTTCCTGTATTAGTATTTACCACAGCTTATAGGGAGCACACTCTTAAAGCATTCGAAGTTGGGGCCTGCGATTATCTTTTGAAGCCTTATACAAAGGAAAGATTTTCTGCATGTATGGAAAGGGCACTTCATCATCTGCAATTAAAATCAATTTCCAATTCCAGAGCAAGCGGTGAACCGGATCCAGTATTCGTTTTTCGTGATGGAGGTTTGATCCATAGGGTTTTATATGCGGATCTATATTATCTCACTGCAAATGGAAAACGTTCCGTTCTTCATACCAAGGACGGAGATTATGAAACTGCCAAGCTGCTTGGCGATTTAGAAAAAGAATTACCTAAGACTGATTTTTTGCGGATCCACAGAAAACATATGGTGAATCGTAATCTTGTTTCCGCCGCAAAATCCCAAGCGGGCGGCGCTTATACAATTTATCTGAAAGACGAGGACGAGACAAACCTTCCAGTTGGAAGAGAATTCGTGGATGGAGTAAAGGGTTTATTCGGTAAGTGAGGAAGGATGTAGGAGTTCCTACATTTTTTTTTAAACCGCCCCCGCCCTGATTCGGGAGGGGGGAGTGGCCCGTGGGAAAGCGCTTTCCCCTATACCACAAAATCCCCCCTTTGTCAACCTGATTCCCCAACCCCAAACCTATGTTGGAATTCCAACAAACAGAGAATCTTCCTTCAAGTAGGAGTTCCCACTCCCACTCCCACTACTTCCAACTACCAAGGAATCTCTTTCTTATCCCTCAGAAAAATCCCGCTCGGACCACTCTTCTCCAGTTGAGCTGCCCAAACAATTGTCTCAGCACCATGTTCTATGGAGCGAGTTGCAGACTTACCACCCATATCCGTTCTTACCCAACCTGGACAAACTGAATTTACTTTAATATCTTTGTCGGAAGATTCTGCATGAAGGATACGAGTAAGCGCATTTAAAGCAGTTTTGGAAATACGATATGCCGCATAACCAGAACTCATATCATAAAGTTGTCCCATACCTGAGCTGACATTTACGATCCTACCATAACCGTTCTTTTTCATTACGCCTAAGATCTTTTGAGAAATAAGAAAAGGTCCTATCAGATTTGTATCCAAGGTTCCTTGTAACATTTCTAAACTAGTATTTTCGATAGATCCGTTATCCAGATAAATTCCTGCGTTATTCACAAGTATGTCGATCTTCGGATATTTTGCTAAGACTTCTTTTAAGAAAGTTTGGATAGAGTTTGGATCGGAAACATCTAAGGCAAAAGCTTCTGCGGAGCCTCCGTTATTTCGAATGGAAGAAGCAGTTTTTTCGGAATCTTCTTTTTTGCGGGAAGCGCAGATAATGTGGATCCCTGATTTGGAAAGTTGTTTGGAAACTTCTTCGCCTATACCTCGGCTTGCGCCGGTTACGATTGCAATTTTTTTGTCCATAAGACTTGGACTAATCTTTGAACCAATTTTTATATTTAAAATATAAAATCATACTTCCTGGAATAGCAAGCATCGTAGCAAGGGAAGCGCTTAGGATGAGCTTATTTCCATAAGGGAGGTCTGCAAAATTCATACCGAAAAATCCAGTTAAGAAGGTGAGTGGCATAAAAATCATCGAAACCAATGTTAATCGTTTGATAATATCGTTTGTTTTCTGGGAAAGAATGGAAAAATAAGCATCCATTGAGTTTCCGATCAGGTCCCGGTCCATATCTATAGTTTCTACGAGCCTGCTTAAATGATCGTATACGTCCCTGAAATAGAAACGCACCTTTTCAGAGAGAAATTTGTCCTCATGTCTCATGATCAGATTAAGAACTTCCCTCTGAGGAGAAAGAACCCTTCTCATCCGAACCAAATTTCTTTTCACATATAAGATATCCGTAATAAAGTCGGGCTGTATTTCGCTGATCAGGATCTGATTTTCCAGATCTGTGATCTGTTCTGAAATTTGGTCTAAGATCGGAAAATTAGAATCTACCAAAAGATCGAATAAAAGATACAGAACATGATCCGTTCCTTTAGAAGCAAAATTCTGTTCGGTCATAGTTCGATGCCAAAGGGAATCTATCAAAGGTTCCTTATGTTCATGAACAGAAACAATAAACTTACGATTGAAAAATACATGTGTTTCAGTCGCAGAAAAAGACTGTTCTCCTTCTGATCTGAAACTATGAAGAACAATAAATGCGTGATCTTCATAATCTTCGAACTTAGGTCTTTGGTTTCTGTTCACACAATCTTCAATCGCTAGATCATGGAAGCCGCAGTTTTTGGATAAAAAGATTAGATCTTCCGGGCTTGGATTTTCTACATCAATCCAAACCTTTTCTTTGTTCAGAGTTTTCTTTAAGGAGAAATTTTTCAGAAACGCAGAATCTGTTTTCCGAGGCACTGCTTTAGAAACAGAATTTTTTTCTTTGGGAGTGGGGAAGGACAGAAATCGTATCATTCTATTGCTCTAATGCGAATTCTTCCGAGAGCTTGTTCAGCCTTAGGTATTCTCCAATGCGTAAACTATATACGCTCGAAAATCTTCCAGAGTGAATTCTCTCTTATTGGTCAAATGATTGATCATATAGCCTATGATCGCGGAAGTAAGATTTTTTACTTCGAACTCAGTATAATTCGGTTTTAAAGCTAAGATGATCTTTTTGGAGTTTTCATAAAAGATCAAATTTACTAAATGAATATTCCGTTTTTTTAATCTATGGATCTTAGGTTGGAGCATGAGACTCCAATACAAACGGAGATATTCTTCATTCTCCTTTACCAATTTAATGATCTGTCCACCTAAGAATTGGATAAGCTCCGCTCTATTCTCCGTAGTATTCAATTTTTCCGGAAGATATTTTTTTAGGATCGTATCATGGGATTCGATGATCCCTTCTAAAATAGATTCCTTGGATTCAAAATAACGATAGGCGAGACCTAAAGATAGACCGGCTCTCTGGGCGATTTGCCTCATGGTAGAGCCGTGATACCCTTGTTCTGAAAA